>JAUXGY010000204.1 GCA_030621805.1 Kiritimatiellales bacterium
CCAGTAGCCGACGGGCTCTAGTGCTTGAAGGCTGACGATGTCGCCGATAAGTCCGTCGTCGAGCAGTTTTTTGAGCGTGCGAGTAAAGGCGGTGTAGCGCAGGACGTGGCAGACGGCGAAAATAATCCCGGCGTCGGTGGCGGTATCCGCGATTTCTTTGCACTCTGCCTCCGAGGCGGACATCGGTTTTTCCAGCAGGACATGGTAGCCCAGTTTTGCGAAGGCGATAGCAGGGCCGGTGTGCTCGGCGTCCGGCGTGGCAATGATGACGGCATCAGCCAGCTTGGGCTGTTCGGCCAGTTCCTGCCAATCATTGAAGAGGTTTTTCGAAGGGACGTTGTGTTTTTCGGCAAGCTGATTGCGGTATTCCTCGCGCGGTTCGGCGATACCGACGATGGTAGCCTGCTCCGGATGTTCGATGGCATATTCCGCATAGCCCGCTCCGCGCGAGCCTGCTCCGACAATAATCAGTTCTGTTTGCTTCATTTATTTCTGCTCCAACTTTGAATTAGATTACGTACCATACCTAACCGTCGATGGATACGAATTAGATAAAAAAAGGTGGGCATGGCACGTTTAATATGGCTGCCGACATCCGGGCCGATCTGCGGTTAGCCCGCCCGAAAGTCCCGGGGGGTGGTTTCGACCACCCGGCGGAACTGGCGGGTGAAATAGTTGCTGTCGTTGAAACCAACCTCCATCGCGATTTCCGTGATGGCCAGGTCGGTGTTGCGCAGCATCTCCATCGCCTTTTGGATGCGGAGGCGCACAAGGTATTCGATCGGGGTCTGCCCGGTGGCCTTGCGGAACACGCGCATCAGATTGCTGCTCGACATGTGCGCGATTTTCAGAAGATCGTCCAGCTTCCAATCTTTGGAGAAATCATTTTCCAGTGCGCCGATCACGTTCCCGACGCGGAGCAGGGCATGCGCCTCGGTGGTGTCGGTGCTGGTATAGGCGCGCGATAGATAAACCATCAGCTCCAGTAGCTTGGCGCGCAGCGCCACCTCATAGCCGGGTTCTGCTTTTTCGCACTCCCGCTCCATTTCCTCGGCGAGTTGCTCCACCCGGGCGAGCGGCACACGCTTTAGGTGCAGACGACTGGCAAAACGGTGCTGTCGGCGGTAGGTCGGTTCGAGCATGAACATCGCGCAATAGCCTGGAAGTTTGCGCAGTTCATTTTCCGGCAGGGCAATCTTTCCCGGATCATACATAATGTTGATTAGGTCAAGGTTCTTACGCCCATGGAAATAATGCTTCTGCCGTCCTTGCACCAGAAACACATCTCCGGCGGTTACCGGAAACTCCCTGTTTTCCAAATAGTGGAAAGCGCTTCCGCGTGTAACGATCACCAATTCGCAAAAATCGTGCGAATGCTCGATTTCGGTTAGATCGTGCGGGTGGGAAGGCGCATGCGCCACATCGGCCCGCACCCTCCGTACCGCCAACGGGAATCCTGAGCGTCCAAAATAATGTATCCCATCTGCAATCATTGATTTCATAATAGAGGGAATATAATGCTACTATTTGGGAAAATATTCAAGGAGGGTCTTCCCGATATTTGGAATAGTGCGTCCATGGAATATGTATTAGGAATCGATGTGGGCAGTTCGTCGGTGAAGGCTTCTTTGTTGGAGGTTGCAACGGGGCGGTGCGCGGGCAGTGCGTTCTATCCGAAAACGGAACAGAAAATTGAATCTCCACAACCGGGCTTTGCGGAGCAGGATCCACAGCTTTGGTGCGACTGCGCAGGAAATGCCGTCCGCGATGCGATGCGCGAGGCAGAGGCGAATCCCGAAGACGTGAAGGCCATCGGTATTGCCTACCAGATGCACGGGCTCGTCTGTGTCGATAAGGATCAAAACGTACTGCGTCCGGCCATCATTTGGTGCGATAGCCGTGCCGTCCCCTACGGCCAAGCCGCCTTCGAAACACTGGGTACAAAAAAATGCATGGGCCAGCTGATGAATTCGCCGGGTAACTTTACCGCCGCCAAGCTCGCTTGGGTGAAAGACAACGAGCCAGAGCTCTACGCCAAGATCGATAAAATCATGTTGCCGGGCGATTGGCTGGCCATGAAACTGACCGGCGAAACCTGCACCACCATCTCCGGCCTTTCTGAAGGAATACTGTGGGATTTCCGGAATGAAACCCCTGCCGGATTCCTACTTGATTACTACGGTTTTGATTCTGAGTTGCTCTCCAGAAGGGTTCCAACCTTTGGGTTCCAGGGCGGTGTTTCAAAGGAGGCGGCAGATGCCTTTGGATTGAAAGAAGGAACGCCGGTTTCCTACCGCAGTGGGGATCAACCCAACAATGCATTTTCATTGAATGTTTTGAATCCCGGCGAGATCGCGGCAACGGCTGGCACCTCCGGCGTTGTCTATGGGGTGACCGATGTGAAAAAGTACGACCCGTTATCACGCGTCAATACGTTTGCCCATGTTAATCACGATACGAATTCCCCGCGCCTTGGCGTTCTACTCTGTATCAACGGAACCGGGATTTTAAACGCGTGGGTGAAACGGCTGCTGGGCAATCTATCCTATAAGGAAATGGACGAGCTGGCCGAATCGGTCGCGATCGGTTCGGACGGCGTCACCGTGTTACCCTTCGGCAACGGTGCTGAGCGCGTGCTGGGTAATGAAAATATTGGAGGGCAGATGGCGGGACTCGATTTTAACCGCCACGACCGCGCCCACATTTGCCGGGCCGTGCAGGAGGGGATCGTTTTTTCCTTCATGTATGGCATGGAGGTCATGGAGGAGACCGGCATCGAGTTAAAAACCATCCGTGCCGGATTTGCCAATATGTTCCAGAGCGATGTGTTCTGTGAAACTCTGGCCGGTGTCAGCGGCGCAACCATTGAGCTTTATGAAACCGACGGCTCGCTCGGCGCGGCGCGCGGTGCGGGCGTTGGCGCAGGAATCTACGGCTCGTTTGAGGAAGCGTTCCAATCGTTGGAAAAACAGAAAACAATCAAACCCGGCAAAGGCGAATATCAGAAAGCCTATGCCGCATGGAAGCAACATTTGAAAAGAGAAATAGGAGATAAAGCATGAGTATCGTAACAGGCAACACGGAATATTTCCCAGGCATTGGAAAAATTGGCTTCGAAGGTCGCGACAGCGATAACCCGCTGGCGTTTAAATGGTACGACGAAAGTCAGATCGTAGCCGGAAAAACAATGAAGGAGCACATGCGCTTCGCCATCGCCTACTGGCATACGTTCTGCGGAACCGGCGGCGACCCCTTCGGCGGCGCAACCCACGCCTTTCCATGGTTTGCCGGCGATGATGCCGACGTCCGTGCAAAGAACAAGATGGATGCCGCGTTCGAATTCATCACCAAGGTCGGTGCGCCTTACTATTGCTTTCACGACTATGACCTCGTCGAAGAAGGCGATACCTTTGCAGAGTCCACTCGTCGCCTACAAGCCATTGTCGAATACGCCAAAGAGAAGCAGACGGCATCCGGCGTCAAGTTGCTGTGGGGTACGGCCAATCTGTTCAGTCATCCGCGCTATATGAACGGCGCAGGCACCAACCCCGACTTCAACACCGTGGCCTTTGCCGGTGCGCAGCTCAAAAACGCCATCGATGCCACCATCGCCCGCGGCGGCGAAAACTATGTGTTCTGGGGCGGGCGCGAAGGCTACATGAGTCTGCTCAATACCGACATGAAGCAGGAACTTGACCACCTCGGGCAGTTCCTGCGCATGGCGCGCGACTATGCCCGTGCACAGGGGTTCACCGGAAACTTTTTCATCGAACCCAAGCCGATGGAACCGAGCAAACACCAGTATGATTTCGACGCGGCAACCGTCGTCGGCTTCCTGAATGCCCAGGGTTTGCAAGATGACTTTAAGCTGAACATCGAGGTCAACCATGCCACCCTCGCGCAGCACACCTTCCAGCATGATCTGCAGGTGGCCGCCGACAACAACATGCTCGGCAGCATCGATGCCAACCGCGGTGACTACCAAAACGGCTGGGACACCGACCAGTTTCCAATCAACCTGTCCGAAACCGTCGAAGCGATGCTCGTCATTCTCGAAGCGGGAGGCCTGCAGGGCGGGGGAACCAACTTTGACGCAAAGATCCGCCGCAACTCCACTGATCTCGAAGATATCTTCATTGCGCATATCGCGGGTATGGACACCTTTGCCCGTGCGCTGGTGGTTGCCGATAAGATCCTGACCCATTCTCCCTATAAGCAACTACGCACGGATCGCTACGCCTCGTTCGGCAACGGAAAGGGCGCCGACTTTGCATCGGGCAAGATGACGATCGAACAACTCGCGCTCCTCGGCGCGGAAGGCGGGGAGCCGCCCACCACCAGCGGCAAGCAGGAACTCTACGAGTCTCTCCTTAATCAATACATTTAAGGTTCCGCGTAGGTGAGGGGTAGGTTGGCCGCCGAAGATCCCCTCGAAGGTCCGGGT
>JAUXGY010000140.1 GCA_030621805.1 Kiritimatiellales bacterium
ACCGCCGTACCCAGCCCCAACACCTTCCTCGCCACCAAGGTTAGCTACACCGATTTCGAGCTCGTCTTCGACGTCAAGGTGGCCGACCAGCTCAACTCCGGCGTACAGATCCGCTCGCGTTCACGCTCCCCGTCGGAAAAAAATGCCGGGCTCTTTTTCGGCCCGCAGGTAGAGATCGAAGCCAGCCCCGGGCAATCCGGATTCATCTACGGCGAAGCCACCGGTCGCGGATGGCTCTCCCCCGAACCCAAGTCGAAGGATCCAAAGGTCAAGCAACACAGCCTGCTCAAAAACGGCGAGTGGAACCACTACCGCATTGTCGCCAAAGGGCCGCGCATCCAAACTTTCATCAACGGCGAACCCGTCGCCGACCTCACCGATGAAGCCATCTATAAAACCCACCCCGCAGGACACATCGGGCTACAGGTGCACGGTATCAACAAAAAGCTTCACCCGATGCAGGTGAGTTGGAAAAATCTCTACATCCGCGAGCTGGGCGTCTCTTCGACCACCGCCTCCTCCGCCGATTGGATCAACCTCTTCAACGGCAAAAACCTCGACGGCTGGATCGTCAAAGTCAAGGGATTCAAGGCCGGCGAAAACCCCGGCAGCATTTTCCGCGTCGAAGACGGCCTCCTCACCGTCTCCTACGATGCCTTCGATGACTTTGGCGGCCGTTTCGGCCACATCTTCATCGACCGCCCCTTCACCAACTACCACTTCCGTTGCGAATACCGCTTCATCGGCGAGCAAGCCAAAGGAGGCCCCGGCTGGGCCTACGCCAACAGCGGCGCCATGCTCTCCGGCCAAGCCCCGGAAACCATGGATGCGAAGCAAAGCTTCCCCAATTCCATCGAATTTCAGTTCCTCGCGCAAAACGCCTCGGGCAAGCGGCCCACAGGATCGATCTGCACCCCCGGTACCACCGTCGATATCGACGGAAAAACCACCAAAAACCACGTCATCAACAGCACCGGCATCGCCGCGCCCCTCGGCGAATGGGTTGTCGCCGAAGCCATTGTCAAAGACGGCAAGCTCCAGCATCTCATTAACGGCGAGGTCGTCATTGAATACACCAATCCAAAATTCGACGACGGCACCCCAGTCACCCACGGATGGATCTCCCTTCAAGCCGAAAGCCACCCCTGCCAGTTCCGCAACATCGAAATCAATATCCTGAACTAATCCCCCAGCAGCTAAACAGAACGGAACTAAGGCACATGATTTGGAGGCAAAATAATCCCCGGTAGCAGGGTCAGTAAAAATCATTCTGCCCCCGAATTATTCTGCCTCCTGTTCTCTCCGTTTTTCGTGCATTCTGGGTTGCCCCTTCTCCACTGCCATATTACTTCAGCGTTCCAGTTATTTCGCTTTCTTCCAGAATCCCTCCGGGGAGCTCCATGATGCGAATGTTTCTGAACTCAATCGGCGAGCCTTCAGATTCCAGACACAGGTAGCCCTTCTTTTTTGAACTCAATCTGACGCCGTTGACGAACTTGCCGTTAATGCTCAGTTTCACAACACCGTCCACCGCCACAATAATATACTTATTCCACTCGCCAACCCCCTTGCAGCGCAGTTCTTTCGACATGCTGCGGGAGCCGCGCGGGTTATCGGGCGTCGCCTTCAGGCCACCCGCACCGAAGAGTTCACCGGAAATATAGCCGATGTGTTTCTTTTGCATCCCGTCTTTGTCGTTGACCCAGTCGAGCTCCAGCATTTGAACCTCCATACCGAGCGGAAGCCGGCCGCCTTTCGGGTCGGCATCTGACCAAATAAAAATCCCGCTGTTGCCCTTCTTTTTCATGTGGCGCCATTCAATTTCCAAAATAAAGTTTTCATACTGCTTCTCCGAGCGCATCACACCGATGGGTCGGCCCGTACATTTGAGTGTGCCGTCTTCCGTCGCCCAGGTCTCCGCACTCGTATTGACATCGATCCAGTGGGTCAGATTGGTCCCATTAAATAAATCCACCCACTGCGGTGACACACTTTTTTCGGCCGATGCGCGGTAAGCGACCGTGATTGCGGCTACGATTATAATGGCAGATAAGATCCTTTTCATTATTTCTCCTCGGCTTGATGACGTTTGGACAGCGTTGCTGCTATTCGGTTATTAGACGATCATGAAGCCTATGATCATCCCCTATATTTTCTGCAAGGTTTGCTACTGACTCGCCAGATATCACTACAAAGCACGGATCACCGCCGCCGATGATGGCGATACGGTGACGGCGGAGATCGATCTGGGCTGAAAACAGTGTTGACGGACGAGAATCTGCGGCTCTATCGGATCAATGCGCCCGAAAATAACGGATACACCAACATCAACGACGAGCTCGTTTCGCAGGGGCACGCGGAATACAAAGAATATTGAGACTGGAGGGTCGCAGGCCTCTGCGACTAGACAGAGAGGCCTCTGCCCCTCCAACAAATCTAAAGGTTTTCCACAATAGCCTCAGCCATACCGATGTAGGTGGCGGGAGACATTTCGAGAAGACGTTGCTTGTCGGCCTCATCGAGGTCTAGGGTCTGAACAAATTCGCGGATGGTTTCCTTGGTGATTTTGGATTGTCCACGGGTGAGATCCTTGAGTTTCTCGTAGGGCTTCTCGATACCGGCCTTGCGCATGACGGTTTGGATCGGCTCGGCGAGAACTTCCCAGGCATTGTCGAGGTCGGCGCCGAAGTTTTCCTCGCGAAGCTGGAGCTTGCCAAGACCTTTCATGGTGGACTGATAGGCGATCATGCTGTAGCCGAACCCGACCCCCATATTGCGAAGGACGGTGGAGTCGGTGAGATCGCGCTGGAGGCGAGAGATAGGCAACTTGCTGGAGAGATGGCCGAAGAGCGCATTGGCAAGGCCCAGATTCCCCTCGGAATTCTCAAAGTCGATGGGGTTGACTTTGTGCGGCATAGTGGAGGAGCCGACTTCACCTTTAACGGTCTTCTGACCAAAGTAGGCCATGGAGATGTAGGTCCAGATGTCGCGGTCGATATCGATGAGGATGGTGTTGAAGCGGCTGATGGCATCGAACATTTCGGCCATGTAGTCGTGCGGTTCGATCTGGGTAGTGAAAGGGTTTTGCTTCAAACCCAGTTGATTTTCGATAATGCCTTTGGCGAGTGCGGGCCAGTCAATGGTCGGATAGGCGGAGAGGTGCGCATTATAGTTGCCCACTGCGCCATTGAGCTTCCCGAGGATTTCGACGGCTTCCGTCTTTTGCTTCTGCCGTTCCAAACGATCGGCGAATACGGCGAGTTCCTTACCGATGGTGGTGGGCGATGCGGTCTGGCCGTGGGTGCGGGCGAGCATGGGCACGGCTTTCCAATCGTTCGCATAGCTCTTGAGTTGATCGATGATTTCCTGCTGATGCGGCAGTAGCGCGGCAAGACCGTCCTTGAGCATGAGTGCGTGGGAGAGATTATTGATATCCTCGGAAGTGCAAGCAAAGTGCAGAAATTCGGAGAGTTCTTCGAGCGAGGTCCCTTCGGTCTTTTGCTTGAGGTAATATTCGACGGCCTTGACATCATGGTTGGTGGTGCGCTCGATGGTTTTGACGGCTTCGGCTTCTTGGGGGGTAAAGTCGTCGACCACACCCATGAGCAGGTTTTGCTCCTCGGTGGTCAACGCACGGCATTCGGGAATGTCGGATTCAGCACAAAGCGCCATGAGCCAGAGGACTTCGACACGCACGCGATTGCGAACGAGGGCATATTCGGAAAAACATTCGGTGAGTTCGGCAACTTTCGATGCATAGCGCCCGTCGATCGGGCTGATGGCTGTGATCATGACTCTCTCCTCAATAAATTTTGACAGGATTAACAGGATGGACTGGATTAACAGCAAACCAACCTGAAAACGAAGGGTTGAATATAGACAGATGCGGAGGGTTTGAAAACCGCGAATGAACATGAATTAACGCGAATTGAAAAAAGAAGTCGCCAGCTGGACACCCATAAAATGGGAAGCCCCCGCAAATCCAAGACCTCTACCGAAACCGCGTAATCAATCCACCCCGTCAAGGGAGTACTCGGAAAGCCGCATACAATCGAAATCTTCTTACGCTCTTCAATTGAGCTAATCTGGAACTAAACAAAGCAAGGCCGAAGCCCGAGGGCTTCAGCCTTGAAAATGATTCGACTATGAGAGCCGTTTATTTCTTTTTATGACGATCCGCGCGACGGCGTTTGCGACGCTTGTGGTTCGACATTTTCTTCTTACGCCATTTCTTAATGGTACCCATGTTTCTCTCCGGTTTCTTCTAAAAGGCGGTTAATCTACCTAAGCAACTACTTTATTCAAGCTAATTTCAATGATTCCTTCGGCACCGTTTTCCTTCAGCTCTGGAATAATTTCGCGAACCACAGGTTCGTCGACCACGGTTTCGATGGCAAACCATCCGCTGTCGGTCAATTGGTTAATCGTTGGTGAATGGAGCGAAGGCAAAAGGGCTTTGACCTTGTCCAGATTTTCTTCGTTCACATTCAGTTTCAGCAGCACCTTGCCATCGGCATCGAGTGCTGCCTTAAGCAACAAGGCGATCTTTTCGAGCTTCGCACGTTTCCACTCGTCCGCCCAGGCATCCTTGGCGCAGAAAAACTTCGTGTACGACTCCATCAGCGTTTCCACGATGCGCAGATTATTGGCCCGCAGCGAGCTTCCGGTTTCGGTAATATCGACGATGGCATCAACAAAGTCGGGCACCTTGACCTCGGTGGCCCCCCAGGAAAACTCGACCTCGGCCGTCACACCATTCTTTTCGAGCCAACGCTCGACCAGGCCCACGCCCTCGGTGGCAATCTTCTTGCCTTCGAGATCTTTCACGGAATGAATGTCGGAATCGTTCGGAACAGCCAGTACCCAGCGAACCGGACGCTTGCTGCGTTTTGAGTAGACTAGGCTACACAGATCGACCACATCCGAGCCATTAGCTTCGATCCAATCCAACCCGGTAATGCCGGCATCAAGCATGCCGTGCTCCACATAGCGGCTCATTTCCTGCGAACGCAGAATGCGAATCTCAATCTCGTCGTCATCGATCGCCGGGAAATAGGAACGCGATCCACCTTTGATGGTGAAGCCTGCCTTCTTAAACAGAGCGTAGGTTGATTCCTGCAAGCTACCTTTGGGTAGTCCGATTACCAATTTTTTCATAAAGCCTTTTCCCCTATTTGTTTTAGGAAGCGAGGAATATAGAGGATGCAACAGTGGCCTCCAATACCTGATTGAGAAAAAACCGGCGAGCGAAACCCCTCCCCTTTCTTCATGGGCTAATTAAAATCCGACTCGGTCAACGTGGCTGATTTTCCGGCCTTCAGGGCAAGCACTCGCTTTTTCCCTTTGTATCGAATGGTGTGCTTTCCGCCCGTCCGGCTGCTGATGGTGGCGGAAACCAGCGAGCCACCTTTCCATTGCATACCCACTACAAGACCACCGCGGGCGCAGAGACCTTTCACACGGCCATCCGTCCAGACGTCGGGCAAAGCCGGGAGTAACACGATCTCTCCGGTGTGGCTTTGGATGAGCATCTCGGCGACCCCGGCGGTGTAGCCAAAGTTTCCGTCGATCTGGAAAGGGGGATGGGCACACCAGAGGTTGTCGTAAAGCCGCCCGGAAATAAAGTTTCCAATTAACTTCATGGCATGGTTACCGTCAAGCAAGCGGGCCCAGAGGTTGATCTTCCAGCCCATGCTCCATCCGGTGGCGGCATCGCCCCGGAAGTTCATGCT
>JAUXGY010000287.1 GCA_030621805.1 Kiritimatiellales bacterium
AGATATACCTTGTCTTTGTTCTATGCGTTCCTATAGAATGCGCGACATGGTTTTCACGCGGGAACATTTTGATCGGTTGGCTGATGAGGGCATGGTTCTTCGTTCGGAAAACGATCAGCTTAAAGCCGAAAACCTTTTGCTTAAGGAGAAGGTTCATTTCCTGATGAAGAAGCTTTTCGGGCGCAGCTCGGAAAAGCTCAACCCCGACCAGATGCAGCTTGCACTCGAGGAGCTGGCGGACTTGCAGGAAGCCTTGGCGTTGGCGGAGGCGTTGGTCGACGAGGCGGAAGAACCGCAGGAGAAGCCGGAATCCAAACGCGGAAAGCGCAAGCCGCTGGACGCGAAGATCCCAGAGGATCTCCCGGTCGAAATCGTTGTGATCGAACCAGACGAGGTGAAAGCCAACCCGGAGCTATGGGAAAAGATCGGCGAAGAGCGCTCGGAGCAACTCGACGTGGTACCGACGCGCTTTTTCAAAGTAGTTACCATTCGCCCAAAATACAAGAAGATCGCCGACCGCTCCGTGGCTCCCATCGTTGCCCCGGCCCCAAAACGGCTCATCGAAAACTCCTACGCTTCGGCGGGACTCATTCTCCATATCATTCTGGGCAAATACTGCGACCACCTTCCGCTTTACCGGCAGGAGCAAATCTTCAAGCAGCGCTTCGGCGTCGAGATCAGCCGTAAGACCATGGGCGGATGGATGCACCTGATGGCGAACTGGCTTTCGCTCATCTACGAAGCGCTGCGAAACGAAATCTGCGCAAGCGGATATCTCCAGGCCGACGAGACCTTCATTCGATACCAAGACCCCCAAAAGGACTACTGTCCCAACGGATACCTGTGGGCCTATCATTCCCCCGGGGTCGGTGTGCTCTTCGAATGGTATCCCAGCCGCGCCGCCAAATGCATCGACAGCATGCTCTGCGGCTACCAAGGCCTGTTGCAATCCGACGGCTACGTCGGCTACACCAGCTGGCTAAACAACCCAAAACATGCGACCGAAAAAAGCCAGATCATCCACGCCGCCTGCTGGGCGCACGCCCGTCGTAAATTCGTCGAATCCGCCGGCCACCCCGTCGCCGCGAAAGTCGTCAAACTCATCGCCAAGCTCTACCGGATCGAGACTCAGCTGCGCGAGAACCCCGACCTCGCGCGCGCCGCCTACCGAAAAACCCACGCCGTAAAGCATCTGGAGAAAATCAAAGCGATTCTTCAAACCGAACACCCGCGCACCTTGCCCCAAAGCGCCTTCGGAAAAGCTATTGGCTACACGCTCGAACGTTGGGGCATGCTCACCGAATACCTCGAACACCCCGCGCTCGAGATCGACAACAACCTCGTCGAAAACGCCATCCGCCCCACCGCCATCGGGAAAAAGAACTGGCTCTTCTTCGGTAGCCCCGACTCTGGGCAGGACAGCGCCATCCTCTACAGCCTCATCGAGACCTGCCGCAAGCTCGGCATCAACCCCGCCGAGTACCTGCGGGAACTGCTCGATGCTTTGCCCACCATGAGGCAAAACGAAATCGCAAACTGGACTCCCGCAAAATGGGAAGCCGCCCGCGAAACCCAGACCTCCTCCGAGTCGTAGACCCCCTTGTCAAGGAGGTGATCGAAGAGTCGCATACGAACAAACCCTCTTCTTTCCCGACGGGCGGTTCAGGGTCGGGAAACAAAAGGCATACATCCTCGATCCTCAGACTGATCCCTCTATTTTTTTTGCTCCTATCCTTGCACTGCAATACTGGGGGGTTATTTATTCCCTTCTTTTTCTTCCGGGTTTCTATGGATCTATTTCGATCCTTAACGCAACATTCCTAGATCTGTGGCCTGGTGCTATATTCGGCATCCTCACCATCGTATCCATCCCCATTTTCCTCCTGCGCTGGTGGTATTTTATAAAACTCCGCGAACCCCTGAAAGGCCTTCGCCCTGTTCTCGTTTTTATTGGAATTCAAGACCTCGTCATTCCTCCGAAATCAATATGGATAACCTCAGCCATCGTCGTCTTCATCATGTTTTTGGAAATCTTCTTTATTGTAATGGTAGGCGAGTAACAAAACAGCCACTGGTGCATGGATAGGCCGGAGGCACTGTTGCTGCTTTAACGATGTGGCTTCCAGCCCGCTACTTGAGTTCGGCAACCACCCCTTGCCCACCGTAGACAAAGGGTACTTTGATAAAGGCAATGTGTTTGCTTGATAAATAAAGTCGAATAGCATTATCTCAAACAATTGAGGAATGAATCATCAAAAAGGAATTGACCCCATCAGGAGATCTAGAAATGATCGAAATCCCGCAAAAAAAATATTCACTAATTGTTCCCACCAGTATGGGCGTTCGACTCACTCCCGTTGATTCGCAGCCCTTCCATTGTAGCGACACCTTTAAAATGCAGGCCACCAGTGCCGAAAGCAACGTGGCAAGTGTTGCGTCCTATCTGGGCTTGCCCGTCAAAGTGCTAACCGCATTTGTTAAGGACAGTCCGGTATCACACCTTATTAAAGACAACCTTCGAAGCCGCCGAATGGATTTCGAGGGCCCCGAGTTCGAGCAGGAGGATCCATGGGGTTATCGCCACCAGATCAATATGGCTGACAGCGGCTGGGGCTCCCGAGGACCACGCGTTCAGAACGACCGCGCCGGCGAAGTCGGTCGTGAGCTCTGCGCCGATGATTTCGATCTCGAACGAATCTTTGCGCAGGAAGGCGTCGAGATTGTACACCTCTCAGGGCTGATTGCGGCGCTGTCGCCCAAGACAAGCAAGTTCTGCCTCGATATTGCTCGCGTCGCAAAAGCGAACAACGCACGGGTTTCTTTCGATCTCAATCATCGCGCTAGCTTTTGGAAGGGAAGGGAAGAGGAACTCGCCCAGACGTTTGCCGAAATCGCTTCGCTCAGCGATATCCTCATCGGCAACGAAGAGGACTTTCAGCTCTGCCTCGGCATTGAAGGTCCTGAGTCCGGCGGACAGGGGCTTGACGAAAAGATTGACGGCTTCAAGGAGATGATTGGCCGGGTTCAGGCCGCTTATCCGAATGCCACTTACTTTGGCACCACGTTGCGGGAAGTGGTCTCGGCCAACAGCCACCTGTGGGGTGCTCTGGTGACTGACGGCACCGACTGGGAAATCATTAAGCCGCGCGAGATCGGGGTGCTCGACCGCATTGGCGGCGGCGACGGGTTTGTGGGTGGATTGCTCTACGGGATCCTCAAGGGCTGGGATGTTAAAAAGTGCGCTCGCTTTGGTTGGGCCAGCGGGGCGCTGACGGCCACGATGCTGACGGATTATGCCCAGCCCGCCGACGAAGATCAGCTCTGGAGCATCTGGGAAGGAAATGCACGAGTGAAGAGATA
>JAUXGY010000282.1 GCA_030621805.1 Kiritimatiellales bacterium
CTGGACAGGAATCCTTCGAGGTCGTACTCGATCGCCGCGGTGCCATTACGGCCGGAATCCAACGAATGGGCCGCAAGGATATCCTGCTTGTGGCGGGCAAAGGCCATGAAACATATCAGGAGTCGAAAGGAACCATTGTTCCGTTCGACGACCGTGAAACGATCCGGGAGATTTTGGGTTGATGCCGGAATTCCGTCCAGATGATTTTTCGCAGTGGGTTTCCCGTCCATGGAAAAACGGTTTGCCCGATGCACCCATCACGGGAATCTCGAAAGATACCCGAACACTCGTGCCGGGCGACTTCTATGTCGCCCTACGCGGCGCGCAGTTCGACGGGCATGAGTTTGTGGCTGACGCCTTTGCAAAGGGAGCCTCCGGTGCGCTGGTGGATGATGCATTTAGGGGGATGGACGTCGGCCCTCTCTTGCAGGTTTCAGACACCCTGAAGGGTTTGCAGAACCTTGCCCGGGGATACCGAACAAATTGGACGGCAACCGTCGTGGGTATCACGGGGAGCGTCGGCAAAACCACCGTGAAGGAAATGTGCGCTGACGTGCTTTCCATGAACGGCGAAACCCATCGTACCGCCGGGTACTACATCAACCATATCGGCCTTCCGCTCACCATGCTCGCTATGCCGGAAACCGCAAAACAGGGCGTATTCGAGATAGGAATGAACCATCCCGGCGAGATTGGACCGTTGTCGGATTTGCTTCAACCCACGGTTGGAATTATGACCGACATTGGTAATGCCCATCGCGAACACTTTGATTCGTTGGAGGCCATTATCCGTGAAAAGGCCGAGTTGGTTTTTCGGGTTCCTTCCTCCGGAACGGTGATTCTTGATCGCGAGAGCGAAGGGTTTCAATATATAAAAAATCGCACCTGCGCAGATGTGCGTATTATTTCGTTGGAAGGAGGTGCAGATTACAGGGGCCAAAAATCCGGGTTTAAAACCCTGAAAGTGAATGGCTTTGAATACACCATGCCGCCCCCTGGCGAGCATATCCAGCGTAACGCGCTGCGGGCGATTGCGCTAGGGCTTGAGCTGGGTATGGAGCCATCGGATATTGCAGAGGGACTCCGAAAGTTTAAACTACCACCGATGCGTTGGGAGGCTTCAGAGGTGCGCAATATCCACTTCATTAACGATGCCTACAACGCCAATCCGCTTTCGATGCGTGCCAACCTGAAGACATTTGCCCATCTTCCGGGGTCAGGACAAAAATGGGCCGTCGTTGGCGGCATGCACGAGCTGGGTGGAACCGCTGAGGAAGAACATGCGGAACTGGGCCGCTTTATCGATGGGCTTAACCTTGATGGCGTGATCGCCGTCGGGGAACTCGGGCAACGAATTGTTTGTAAAGGCACGGCTTCCTTTTTTCAAACCTTGGAACTCGCCGAGGCCGCACAGATTCTGAAAGATCACCTGCAGGCGGGCGACCGCGTGCTGCTGAAGGCCTCGCGTGGCGAGCAGCTCGAACAGGTGCTGGAATATTTTAAGGAGATCTAGGAAAATGCTGTACTACCTAACCCAGTTGGAACACCTCTTTTCGCCGCTACGGCTGTTTAAATACATTTCGTTCCGCACGCTCGGTGCGGCGGCGACCGCATTCGTTATTTCGTTGCTGTTGGCTCCCTGGCTAATCCGGAAGCTGCAGGATCTCAAGATCAAGGAAATGGAGAAGGATAAGCGCATCAGTGAGCTGGAAAAAGAGAGCAAGGTCAATACCCCGACCATGGGTGGTTTGATGATTATCGCCGCCACCGGCTGTTCTACGCTACTGTGGGCGGCGACGGCGAACCTGTATGTCTGGCTGACGCTCGGAACTTTTTTTCTGATGGGAGCCGTTGGCTTTTTGGACGACTATTTAAAGATTAAGTGCAAGAGTGGGCTGAGCGTGAAGATGAAATTTTTGGCGCAGCTCGTCTGGGCATCCATTGTCTTTGCCGTGCTCTGGTCGATCCCCGAAATGAAAGAGCGCACCTGCGAGCTGATGGTACCTTTCTTCAAGAGTCCGATTCTCAATATGGGGCTAGTCGGCGGCTTTATCTTCATGGTTGTTGTGCTCGTTGGCGCGTCCAATGCGGTGAACCTAACCGATGGGTTGGACGGACTTGCAATCAGTTGCTCCAACTCGGTGGCCATGGCCTATCTGGTTTTGACCTATGTGGCCGGCAACTTTAAATTTGCGGACTACCTGAATGTTCCGTTCATGCTCGGTACCGGCGAGTTAACGGTTTTTTGTGGTGCGTTGCTTGGGGCGGGTCTTGGGTTTCTCTGGTACAACTGCCATCCTGCCAAAATCTTCATGGGTGACACGGGAAGCCTCGCGATCGGCGGTGACATTGCCATGCTCGCCATTCTCACCAAGCAGGAACTTCTGTTGGTGATTGTGGGCGGCGTTTTTGTGATCGAAGCCGCCAGTGTGGTGATCCAAAGCGGCTATTTTAAATATACAAAAAAACGTTTTGGCGAAGGGCGTCGTGTCTTCAAATGCGCGCCGCTTCATCATCACTTTGAGTTTATCGAAAAAGAGCGAGCCCTGGACGAAAACCGCCCGCCTCAGCTCGTCGAAACCGTCATTGTCACCCGCTTCTGGATTCTATCCATCATCTTCGCCTTAATTGGAATCGCCACCCTGAAAATCCGATAGTCCATAAATACGAAATAAAGGAGGAATAAAATGAAATACACGATAGTTGTTCTGCTTCTGGCGGGACTCATGACGGTAGGTTGCGGTACCACCAAGCGGTCCGGAGCCGGTCCTTCCGACTCGGGAGACCTGCTAGGGAATTCAGCCATCGATGACCGTTCGATGGCGGAAGGAACGTATCCGCAAGAAGTCAACCGCGAGCTCTTTGCCCCTGTTTTTTTCGACTATGATAGTACACAGGTAAAACCCGGGGAGGGCGGAAAATGCGAGCAGGTCGCCAAGTATCTCAAGAAGCGCGAGGCCAAGGGTGTGGTGCTCGAGGGTCACGCGGATGAGCGTGGAAGCCGCGAATATAATCTGGCATTGGGCGAAGTGCGTGCGTTGGCCATCCGTGACTATCTCATCAATCTAGGCGTCGATGCCTCCACGATCCACACCAGGAGCTATGGCGAGGAAACGCCCGCAAGCAAGGGCCACGATGAAGCGTCTTGGAGCCAAAACCGTCAGGTGGTGTTTGGTATTTATTAGCAAATTTTCATTTGGAAGAGAGGCCCGTTGGAGAGTGAGTAGGGGCTTACGAAAGAAAAATACAGAATACGCAGTACGTAAGGAAATATGGGAACACTCCGGACAGCTTTGATTTTGGGATATGGCCGCAGCGGGCAGGCGGCGGAGCGGTTGTTGCGCGCGGAAGGTGCCGAGGTCGTGGTGCTCGCCGAGGAGTCCGCTGAGCTTCCGGTG
>JAUXGY010000069.1 GCA_030621805.1 Kiritimatiellales bacterium
AACCGGAACCTACTGGCATCTCGAAACACGTCCAGACGAACTCGCGGAGCTAAATGATAAAAAGTTCAGGAATGCCGCCTCGACCATCGACCAGAAACTGAAGAGCAGCCCCTTCCAAACCCTCGTGCATGGCGATGCGAAACTGGCCAACTTTTGTTTTTCCCCGAACTCGGTCGCGGCGGTCGATTTTCAATATGTCGGAGGCGGCTGCGGCATGAAGGATGTCGCCTACTTTATCGGCAGTTGCCTTTGCGAGGATGAATGCGAACGGCAAGAAACCGAGCTTCTCGATTTCTATTTTGAAACGCTGGAAGGCGCGCTTAAACACGTTGGTAAAAGCGTGGACTTTCAGGCATTGGAAAACGACTGGCGCGCACTCTATCCTGTTGCCTGGACCGACTTCTTCCGTTTCCTTCAAGGCTGGAGCCCCGGCCACTGGAAAATTCACCGGTATAGCGAGCGCCTCGCTCGGGAAGTTTTGGAAAGCCTATGAACCTCACCGATCACGATCTAATCCACCTCACCGAATATGCCATTACGGCAGCCCAAAAAGCGGGTAAGCACATTTCACAAACCCGCCCGCTTAACGTCGAGCGAAAACTGGGCGGCGACACGCTCGCTTCGCAGGTGGTCACTGAAGTGGATCAGCAGAGTCAGGACATCGTGCTCGAAGTCCTCGAACCCACCCTGTCCAAATTTGACCTCGCCCTGCTCACCGAAGAAAGCCCGGACGATGGTCGCCGACTGGAGAAAGATTTTTTCTGGTGCATCGATCCGATCGACGGCACCCTGCCCTTCATCGAAGGGGTTCCGGGCTATGCGGTTTCCATCGCATTGATCTCGCGCGCGGGCGTTCCGCAGATTGGCGTGGTGTACGATCCGGTTGAGCACATGCTCTACCACGCGGTTAAAGGCCAAGGGGCCTTTCGAAATACCAATCCGTGGACCCTTGAGCAGAGCCGGGATCATCAATCCCAGCTCCATTTCATTATTGACCGGAGTGTAGTGGAAGAGCCGCGCTATCCGCAGGTCATCGCCCAGCTGGAAGAAATTGCGGCCGAGATGGGTCTCCAGTCCCTTGAAACCATCACGCATGGGGGCGGGGTGATGAATGCGTGCTGGGTACTGGAACATGCACCCGCCTGCTACTTTAAGTTTCCAAAACCGCAGG
The DNA here is from genome assembly GCA_030621805.1 of Kiritimatiellales bacterium. Classification (GTDB taxonomy): domain Bacteria; phylum Verrucomicrobiota; class Kiritimatiellia; order Kiritimatiellales; family Pontiellaceae; genus Pontiella. Next base: position 1,172 of record JAUXGY010000069.1, read on the forward strand.
AGGGGGGCGGGAGCTTCTGGGACTTTGCCGCAACGGCCTGCATTTTTAATGAAATCGGAGCCGTCGCTACCGACATGAACGGGAATCCGCTCGACTTAAACCGCCCCGACTCCACCTTCATGAACCACCGCGGAATCCTATTTGCTACCACCAAAACACTCGCCCGACGGATCATGAATCTGCTTGTTACTTGCTAGGGGCGATGCGGCGTTTTATAGCCCCAAGCAGCACAATACCCAGACCAGGAACCAGCCAGAGGGTTTCCCGCTCAATGAAACCCAGCCAGAACAGGGGAAACGCGAGGGCAATGGCAATCCACATCGTCATGCGTTCGGAAGCAGCATTCCGACGGAGACCAACGCGGTAAAGCATGTAGGCGGGAAAGACGAGACCATAAGCCCCCATGAAACAGCGGTAGATGACCTCGCCCGCAGAGAGCCCCGCATAGTCCGGGAGTTTGATTGCAAAATATCCCGCCGCGCCGGAAAGCACGACCACGGCCAGAAGCATCGATTGCTTCGATCCGCTTCTTGGAAGTGTGCGGATGCGGTCCAGGTGCATACGAACCGTAAAGAGCCATTGGCAGAGAAGGTGAACCAGAATCCCAACCGCCAGCCAAGGGGTGGTGATCGGGGTTTGGAGGGAGCCGTCAAGCGCTCCCGCGATCACCCCCGCATACCGGGTGGTCAAAAGAATCATCACCGCAAAGAAACCAACGAATCCGAGGGTAAAGCCAAGCCGCCCGTTCCTCCGTGTATCGAGCTGCTGGCGGGCATGATGGAAGGTGATGTCGAGATAGGGGCAGAGCATGAATCCGAACACCATGACCGGAAGCATCCAAAGCGGAGCGAGCGAGCGCGGCGCGGCAGCAAGCAGGCTCCTGTTCGATTCCTGCACATCGGGTGTGACGAAGGTTCCGACCAAAACCCCGAGGCTCACGATCAGCAGAATGAGGGCAAGCTGCGGGGTGCGTTCCCGCCGAATCGATTTTCCCACGAGAAAGACAAAGGCGGAACAAATGCCGGCAGCCCCCGCAAAGTAAGGCACGGGAATCTGAAATGCCGCACGGATAAAATTTAATATCCAGAGCAGCCAAAACATATGGAACGCGAGGGTGATGACGGAAAACCACCAGATGGCTTCCGGATGCTTTTCAACAAAGCGGATCGAATCGACACGGGACTGGAGAATCCAACCCATCACGGCGGCGCCCACCACATTGGGAACGGCAAAGATCCAAAAGCCCGCCCAGCCCATATCGCGCAGGAGGAGCGCAGGTAGAAACATGCCAATACACCATGTCCATGAGCACGCGAGGTACGCACCCCAGAGGATCGGGTTTTGCGTATGGGCTTGGCTGTCCGAGTCCGTCATTTGGAAGAGGTTTTACGGCTCTTTTTTGCTTTATGGTGTGCTTTAGGCGTAACGTGGAAGGTGGCCGTGCACCGCCCGACCCGCTTCGCCCGAGCGTGTTTAATTCCTTCCTTCTCTTCTTGGCCTTCACGCTTCTTCTTGCCGATCGGTGCTAAAACTTGAACCACATCCATGCGGATGGAAATATTAAATTCCTTACCAGTTTCCACCAGCGCATCGATGTCCTCGAGCGGCGTCATACGATATTCCGCCGGGCCAAGACAGGGGCGAAGAAATCGGTATTCGAGATTTTTACAAACCACCGTGTAGTCGCCGCCGCACACTTTGAAGATGTAGTTTCCTCCCGCGATTTCCGTATTACCCAGCAGTGCCGCACCAGCCATGGCGTTATACCAGTTCCGATTGAAGCGGCGAAAGGGGAGGATCGCCCGGTGCGTGGTCTCGTCGGAAGTCATCTTGATTCCCGAATGGAACGCATAGGGAAGCCAAATCAACGAACAGACCCGGTTCCAGAAAGTATTGCGAGTCGATAGGTTCGAGATAAAAGCTTCAACCCGCTCATAGAGGGAAAGCCCGTTCTTCACCGCCTTGCTTGGGGGTTTCGGGGCGGGTGTTTTGTTCGTTTCCGTTGTGCTTGTTTCGCCTGATTCCATGTTGATCTCTTTTTCATATTATTCCACCGAAATGGGCTGGAATAAATTACTCCCGTTTGACCGATCGACGAACTTGCGTTTGTCGTTCTTATTCGTACACGAAAAAGGCGTTGCAATTCAAGCCGGAATTGGATTGTAGCACGCAGACTGGTTCATCCAGAAGAAAAAGGCCATGGTGGGGCCTCGATCAACTTTTTAGATTCAAATGGACCGAATAGGATGAAAGTTTTACTGATCACGCCCCCGTTGCTTCAACCCAACACGCCCTATTCCGCCACGCCCTTGCTTACGGCTTGGCTCCGAGAGAACGGGCATGATGCCGTCCAGGCCGATCTTTCGCTGGAACTACTTCTCAAACTATTTTCAAGAGAAGGCATTGCCGTTCTCTGCCAAACCTTAGAAACATGCACGGAGGCCGAGGCATTTCTGGCGGCAAGACAGGGTTATCTCGAAACCATCGAGGACGTTATTGCTTTTCTACAGGATCGCAATCCAGCGGCCTCTCAAAAGATTATACAGCGCGGTTGGCTTCCCGAAGGCCCTCACCTATTCCATGCCTACGAACAGAACGAACAATTTGGCTGGAACTTTCGCGGTCTCGACGAAGCCGACCGTGCACGGCACCTGGCCAGTCTATATCTCGATGACCTCGCCGAGGCCGCAAAACTGTCCGATCCTAATTTTGGGTTCTCCCGCTATGCCGAAAAGCTCGGCACCAGCCTTCCCCGGTTTGAAAAACTGCGCGAGGCACTGGAAACAGCCCCCTCCCTCTTTTCGGCCTGGCTCGACGAATTAACCGATCTCCAAATGAATAAACATAAGCCGGACATGGTCGCACTCACGATTCCGTTTCCAGGCTGTCTTTTGGGTGCGCTATACATTGCCCGCCGAATCAAGAAAACCTTTCCCGAAATCAATATTACCCTCGGCGGCGGCTATGTGAACACGGAGCTACGCGAACTCCGTGACACAGGCATTTTCGATTACGTCAACCATATCACCCTCGACAGCGGGATGCTTCCCTTGCTGCAACTCGCCAACCAAGAGCCGCTTATTCGCACATTTGGGTGCGAGGGGGGTGTCATCCGTTTTTACGATCATACCGCCCCGCCCATTGCGCAGAATGCGTTGCCCGCCCCGGTATATGACGGCCTTGAGTTGGATCATTATTTTGGCCTGTTTGAAATGCTCAATCCAGTCACACGGCTCTGGTCGGACGGCCGGTGGAACAAACTCATGCTGGCACACGGCTGCTGCTGGCGGCGCTGCGAGTTTTGCGACACCTCCATCGATTATATCAGCCGCTACGATCCCGCCGAGACGGTCACCATCTGCGACTGGATCGAAGCCATGATGGCACAAAGCCATTTTAAGGGGTTCCATTTCGTCGACGAATCCCTGCCTCCCGCCCTGCTGGATGGGTTATGCGATGAAATCCTGCGTCGCAAACTCGATATCGAGTGGTGGGGAAACATTCGTTTTGAAAGCCGCTTCCCCCATGCGTTGATTCAGAAAATGGCCGCCGCCGGTTGCATCGCCGTAACCGGTGGACTCGAGACCTGCCACGATCGGACCTTAACGCTGATGCGCAAAGGGATCACGGTCGCCGGTGCCACTCAGGTGCTCAGAAATCTTGCCGATGCGGGAATCCTGACGCATGCCTATCTGATGTATGGTTTTCCCACGCAAACCTTAGAGGAAACATTTCAGGCGCTGGAAATCATTCGTCACCTATTTGATGAAGACATCCTGCACTCCGCCTTTTGGCACTGTTTTGCGCTGACCGCACACAGCCCAATCGCCCAGAATCCTGAAAAATATTCCCTCACACTCATCGAGCCACCCGCCGCCGACTTTGCCCGCAACGAAATCCCCTTCGATGCACATTTTGATTATGATCCGAAAACCGTCGGCGATGCCCTGCGTAGTGCCACCTACAACTATATGCACGGCATCGGCTTCGATTATCCGGTCGATCACTGGCTCGCTGCTAATCCGTAAAAATAAATTGCTCGGCCGCTTTCATTCCATCTAGGGCGGAACTCACAATCCCCCCCGCGTAGCCCGATCCTTCACCGCAAGGATAAAGCCCCTTAACGGTGCTGGATTCGCCGGTTGGTCCTCGTAGAATCCGAGCTGGTGCCGAGCTGCGGGTTTCGGCAGCATAGAGCGTGGCCTCCTCCAACTTCACATCATTTAATTCCCGCAGCATGTTGGGAATGGCCGACTGCAAGGTAGTGGAAATAAACTCGGGGAGTATATTTTGCAGCAGCGCTGGAACCGCGCGGGAGCAGGACCGCTCCGCCGGAAGCGCTCCGATTTTTCCCTCCAGAAAATCAATAAGTCGTGTGGCAGGCAAGCCATAATCAGACCCGCCCGCCTCAAACGCTGCTCGTTCCATATGCTTCTGAAACTCAATTCCAGCCAAAACCGGATTCTCGTTGCGGTCAATGGCGGTGTAATCAGCAAAATCCACTGGAACTAAAAACGCAGCATTGCCGAAAGGCTTATCGCGGGCAGAGAAGCTCATTCCGTTGGTGGTCAGCAAACCTTCGGAAGAGGCGCAGGAAATAACCAATCCGCCGGGACACATGCAAAAGCTGTAGCAACGCCGGGCCGTCCCCTCCTCTTTACGCGTCAGCCGAAAACTGGCACTCCCCAAAGCCGGAAGTTTTGCCCAGCGGCCATACTGCGCTGTATCAATGCGTTGTTGTGGAATTTCAAGCCGCACACCGACCGCAAGCGGCTTCGCTTCGAGCGCCACTTGCCGCTCAGCCAGCATAGAATATATATCACGCGCACTGTGGCCCGTGGCAAGGAAACAGGCATCGGTGCGAATCTCTTTGCCGGAAACTACAACTCCACGCAGTACGCCCTCTTCAACCTGAATGTTTTCCAGCTTGGAATTAAACGCGCACGCTCCGCCCAGCTCCCAGATCCGATTGCGGATGGCGGGGATAATCCGGGTTAAGTCATCACTGCCAATGTGCGGGGCAGCATCGATCAAAATATCAGGGGAGGCACCGCAAGCAACCAGCGTTTCAAAAAAGCGGCGGATACGGGCGCGATCCTTTGACCGCGCCGTCAGCTTCCCATCGGAAAAGAGCCCTGCACCACCTTCGCCAAAAAGAACGTTGCTTTCTGTGTTGAGGACCCCCTTTTTCCAGAACGCCTCAACCTGCTCTCCCCGATCTCCGGTTTCGGCACCGCGCTCAATCAATAACGGTTTAAATCCCGCCTCCGCCAACGTTAACGCCGCCATCAGTCCGGCAGGGCCCGCTCCAACCACAACCGGCGGATGCTCAACATTTCCAATCGGCGGAAAATTACGTGACGGCCCCGGACAGGGTGCTTTTTCAACTTGGCCAGACTGAAGCGTCAACGGTCTTCCGAGGTAGTCGATTTCAAGCGAAAGGATGTAGCGTGGTTCCCTGTCTTTTTTACGAGCATCCATCGACCGCCGGATAATCTCAAGATGATCCAACTGCTCTTTTTCACACCGTAACTTCCGGCATACCGCCTTAAAGACATCGCCTTCGTCATAGGCCAGCCGTACCGCTATCTGATTAATCCGGAGTCTCATGCGCAAACCGTATCTAAGGACAGCGGCTTAGTCCATCCTCGTTGCACAACAACCGCAACCAAGGCACGTGATTACGCCGACAGAAGCAATCACTCGTCTACAATATAATTCGCCTCACTTGCGTTATGTGCCTGTCAACGGGGAATAAACCCATAGGAGGCAACACCATGAATGCACGAATCCCAACCATCGCCTTGGCGATACTCACAGGAACGATAGCGACAGAAGCACAACAACGGCGGCAGAAATCGCAGCAAGGTCGCCCCAACCGGGAGGTCGGGCAGCAAGGACAACGGTGTCCAACCTGTGGTGCTCCACAGCAGCAACGGATGCAACGGAGACGCGGGCAACAGCGCCAAAGTTCTGGTTCGAATCGGCAATTTTCACAACATCCATCCCGAGGACAACAACAAGTCCAATCTCGGGGACAGGGTCATGGACGAAGACAGGGCCCGAGACAAAGCCCACAACTCCAAGGCAAGCAACAGCAATCCCAACTACGCCAACCGGCGATGCGCCAAGGACAAGGCCGGTCCGAGTTCCAAGGTCGTAATCAGCAGCAGTTCCGCCCTCAGAGGTCATCACAGTTCCAGGGTCGGGGACAGCACCCGACGAAGCAACTCACGCCCCAACAGCGCAAACAGATTCGTGAGGTACGGAAACAGGTTCTGCAGCGTTATGACCGCGATGGCGATGGGCGCCTCTCAGAGCAGGAACGAAAAGCCGTCAAACGCGTATTGATGGATGGCGGAAAGAAAGAACAAGGCCCTGCCAAAACTCCGGGAAAACAACAGCAGAAAAAGCAAAACCGCCCGAATCATAAATAATTCCACGTAATGAGGGGTACTTTAAGCGTCGCATAGCTTGGCTCATTTAGCTGTGCGGCGATTTTTTTATCTTTTTGTCCAACAACCGCAGAAGAGCTCGTCGGGTAAGCAAGAGACTCCTATTTGGTTTCTTCTTCCTAGGCGGCGCAAGGTTCTCCCCTCTTTTCCTTGCGCCGCCGCTTTTTTATTCTGAAAACGTCTCCTCCAGTCGCGAAGTGACATACCGCTTATATAATCGTACAATACCCCTTATTTTTAAAGGATACGGTTTTATATTGTAATATCCGGATAAACGGATATATATCTTCCGATCTTTGGACCCGGAGGGCTTATTATGAGTAAAAATACTATTTTCCCTGCATACACCACCGACCGCGGAAGACAGTTTGCCGAGCGGCTTAAAACCCAGATGCTGATTCTTGATGGCGCGATGGGCACCATGATTCAGAAGCATAAACTGGAAGAGGCCGACTTTCGCGGGGAACGCTTTGCCAGCCACCCTTCCGACTTGAAAGGAAATAATGATCTGCTCACCCTCACCCGACCGGAACTGATCGAGCAAATCCACGTCGAATTCCTCGAAGCAGGCGCGGATATCATCGAAACCAATACCTTTAGTTGCACCGCCATCTCGCAAGCCGACTATGGGCTTGAGTCGCTGGTTCACGAG
>JAUXGY010000394.1 GCA_030621805.1 Kiritimatiellales bacterium
CCGATGGCCGTTGTCGCCTTGGAAAACAAGATCGGTTCCGTCGGGATCTCGCGGCCAAACTCCTTGGCGTGGTCGGCATAGTTTGCCCCTACACAAATAATTTTTGAGGGCCGTGCCACCGGCGCACCTAACCGAAGCCCCTCGGCATCGATAAACTTAGCGCCGGGATCCTCCAGCAAAAGCCTGAGTTGCTCCAGCCCATGGTTTGCAAAAAAATGCTCATTGTAATCCTCGATATGAAACGCCACCGATCGCACATCCAGAATACGCCCATCGCCCATCCAAATCCCCGGGCGCTCTTTTCCCTTTTCACCAAACCGAACCAGTTTCATATTTTCCTCCATACGATTGGCGATAGGGTAGCGCGATGGGCGAGATACGCAATACGTATTGCGTAAACTCTTAAATTGACGTTGATTCCCATCCCCCAACGGTTCATCGTTTACCCATGTGCGGACGCTTCACTCAAACCAAAAGCCAGAAGGAAGTGCTGGAGCAGCTGGGCGATATTGAACTCCCCCCGCTCTTTCATGGCCGCTACAACATTGCTCCCTCCCAAACCGTGGCTGTTATCCGCTCCAATGAACCCGAGCGTGCAGACGAGAGTATTTGGGGCTTCCAAAATCCGAAGTCAACCTCGGTGGTCATCAACGCCCGTTCCGAAACCCTCGCCGAGCGGCCCCTGTTCAAGGATCTACTCGCCACCCACCGCTGCCTGATTCCCGCCGACGGTTTCTACGAATGGAAAGGCAAGCAACCCTACTATTTCCAGTTCCCGAAAAAACAGCTCTTCGCCTTCGCCGGGCTTTGGCGTAACGACCGCTGCGTCATCCTCACCCGTGCCGCCGATGCAAACATGCAAGGCATCCATCACCGTATGCCCATCCTTATTCCTTCCAATCATTGGAGCCGCTATCTCGAAAACTTTCATCCCTTGGAAAACCCGCCGGCACTCACCGCTCGCCCCGTATCCTGCCGCGTCAACAAGGTCGCTAATGACAACCCCAGTTGCCTCGATCCCGCTGATGAGCAGATTGACTTATCCTTGTTTCCAGCGGAGCAGTAAACTACCCTGCATATCGATCTGGAGAATCCTATGAAGATACTTGTACTGAATGGCCCGAACCTTAACTTGCTGGGCACACGCGAGCCGGAAATCTATGGCACCGAAACACTGGCTGATATAGAAGCCGAAATGAAAGCACTTTATCACGAGGTTGAAATCGAATTCCGACAATCCAACTCCGAGGCGGAGCTGATTACCTGGATCGGCGAAACACGCGGCATGTTCGATGGCATCATCATCAACCCTGCTGCCCTCACCCACACGAGTTTGGGGCTGTACGATGCGCTCAAGGCGGTGGCGGATGTGGTTCCCGCCGTGGAAGTCCACCTGAGCAACACCCATGCCCGCGAGGAGATCCGACACAAAAGCCTAACGGCAGCGGCCTGCATTGGCCAGCTGATGGGTTTCCAAGGGTTCGGCTACACGCTCGCACTCAGGGCACTCGTGCAGAAACTCTCTTCGTAGACGAGGCTTCCAGCCTCGTTCCGAAAGAACACAGAAACAATTTCATCCATTGCAAAGCTGGATTCAATGCACAAGCCCCACCCCAACGCGGCTGGAAGCCGCGTCTACGCCCGCACCAGCTTACGAAAGGCTTCGTCGAAAATCTGCGCCGGCGGAATGTTGCGGTCAAGGCGGGTCGCCATGCCTTCCACCACCTGAATCGCCTGCAGGGCAGATGCTGGAGTGTACTGTTGGGCTTGCTCCCGCAGTGTCTCACGGTGACGGGAAAAGATAAGATGTTCCTCATCGACTTTGCAGGCGAGTATCAGGAGGTCACGATGCCAGTCGAGCATGATTCGGAAGACTTCTGACTGCACCTCCTTGAGGCGTGCATTTGTACGGGCTTCAAGTGTTTCCTTTAACTTGGATTCATCCAGAGCCTCGTCGGCTTTCCCCAGATCCTCCTCGACCCCCACAGTAATTTCGGCTTTCACGGTATCCAGAATGGCTTTCAGTTTCCCCGCTAAGCGTGATGCGCCCAGCCCGCTTTTCGGAGGAAGTTCGTACAGAATCTCCATTAAGGGTGCATTCCATAAAGCGTCTGTCTCCTCGGATTTCCCTCCGGAAAGAACTATCTTCTGGCAACGCGAAATAATGGTGGGAAGCAAGGCCTGCGGAGAATCAGTGATGAGTAGTAGGATCGTTTTCGGCGGCGGCTCCTCCAGGGTTTTCAACAGAATATTTGCCGAGGTCGTATTCATGCACTCGTCCGAGACGAGGATGCCCGCCTTCCACCCGCCTTCGAACGAGGTTTGCGTCATGCGGTGCACCAATCCGCGAACTTCATCGGCCTTGATTTGGCGAGACTTGCTCTGTGGTTCAATCCAGAGCG
>JAUXGY010000157.1 GCA_030621805.1 Kiritimatiellales bacterium
TTCAGCACCCATTCCTGGGCATTTTCTTTCATGGCGATCTTTTTTCCGATGAGGGTCTTGGCGGAAGGAGCGGGGCGGGGGGTGCCGACCGAAAGGTCGAATTGATCGATCAGATAGCCTTTGGCGCTATGGAAGAAAAGGCGGAGCTCTTCGCCTTCATTCAGCTGGGTTTCGATTCGAAGTGTTCCGGAGGAATGTGGCGGGATGTCGGCCGTTGCAATACCACTGCGGTCGCCGACCTGCCACGTGATGTTCAGCTCTTTGACGTTCGTAAAGTTGTGCCGATTGTTCACGGTTAGCTTTGCCATCCGGCCTGCGTTCAGTTTGGTGGTCATGACTCGAATGGGCGAGTAGACCTTTTTCATGTAGAAATATTCCGGTTTGGGTCTGCGCCATCCATCGATGGGTCCCCATGCGCCGTAGCCAACGGCCCGTCCGTCGGGCAGCAGGAAGAGATCATCAATGCCGGACCAGATCGAGCCGCCGAGGCACGCATCGGTCGCGTACATTTTATTCCAGATACGGTCGAGGCAATCTCCCCAGGTATTCCGAATCCCCGGGTCGGCGACCAGCTCCTGACGGTTGTAGACATTCAGGTGGCAAAACTCACCAAAGGTGATGGGGCGGTCATAATCCTTAACCGCTTCGGCGCCGTTGGGGCCGGCGTAGTGGATATTCGCAACCGGCGCGGTGCTACCCAAATTATTGAATCCTCCGTAGTCTTGGTCGTGGAAGGCGTAGGGTCGCGTGGGGTCTTCTTTCTGTACGTGCTCCGCGATTTCCGCAAAATTATCGGACCAGTAGGATTCATTGGCCAGCGACCAAAGAATAATGCTCGGGTTGTTGCGATGGAACCGAACGGTTTCGAGGTTTGCCCGAAGCATGTACGGATACCATTTGGGGTCTTTATAGCTTAGTTTCTTCCAGGACGGGTTGGCCCCGTGGCCCACCCAGCCGATGGGGGCTTCGAGTTCGACAAACAGGCCTAATTCGTCGCACGCCGCGATGAATTCCTCGGCCGGCGGATAGTGCGAGGTGCGGATAAAGTTCACGTTGCCGGTCATATAGAGTTCGGCATCTTTGCGCCATTGTTCCTGAGTTAATGAGCGACCCAGCAGCGGGTGGGCTTCATGGCGGCAGACCCCGGCCAGCTTGATCGGATTCCCGTTGACGAACATACGATTGCCGCGTATCTCGACCTGCCGGAAGCCAAAACGCTTGCTGATTTTCTCTACTTTTTTCCCGCCCAGAGTTAGCTGACATTCAAGATCGTAGAGCTTTGGATGTTCGTTATCCCATTTCTTCGGTGCCTTCACCGGAATCGAAGTCGTGACCACACGGGTGGTGCCGGGTTCCATGTCGGGAATTTGAACAGGATGGGCCGCGATCGCCCCGGGAACATGGATGGTAATCTTTGCGTTACGGCAGGTCTTGCGGGAAACATTACTTACTTCAAACTGGAGATTCAGCGATGCATTTTTAAAGGCGTCATCAAAGGCCGTTTCAATGCGTAGATCGGTGATGTGCAGTTGGGGAAGCGCGAAGAGCGTTACTTTGCGCAGAATGCCCCCCAGCGGGAAATTGGCATATTGGTTGAGACTTCCAAGATTATCGGCCATGGAATCATTGCGCACACGCAGTTCCAGCGTGTTTTCCCCAGGGATGAGTTGTTCGGTGATATCCAGTTCAAAGGCTGTAAAGGTTCCAAGGTGTCGCCCGGCCTCCTGGCCGTTAACGTAGACCTCGCATTGGCTGAAGACCGAGTCGAAACGCAGACGGATGTGCTGATTCGCCCAGTCTGCGGGCAGGTTGAATTCGCGCAGGTACCCGGCATAGGTGCCGTCTTCAACGGTGGAGCCCTGGGTGGCCCAGTGCCCCGGAACCTGAATGGATTTCCACCCATCACCCTTTTTAAAGGGAAACTCTTTGTCCGGTTTCGGATTAAACTGCCATTCCCCCGAAAGGTTCATGACGGGAGTGGCGACCCCTCTCGTGACATCCGGGAAGGGGGCATAGGTTGGTGCGGGAACCGGAACGGCGTCGTAGTCGAAAGCGGCGGTGACATCGGTCGCTTTTTCTGCGGTTAACTTTTTTGCGTTGCTGGAATGTACCGTAATACCGGAGACGACGGCGTTGGCGCCTTCTATTTTTTCAAAGACTAAGCGCATGGTGCCATAGGCATACGAAAATTTTGGCAAATCAAAACTTTTCTCAACTAGTTTTCCGGGAGGCAGCTCAATGATGGCGAGTTCTCGGGTGTCGGAAAGAAGCCGAAGCACACGTTTAAAATCCGTCGGATCTGAGTAGAAGGTTAGATCCACGCTGTAGTCGGCCTCGATATCCATTCCCTCGAAGACATAGACCACCTGTTCTCCAAAGGAACCGCTCAATGCCGACTTCGGAATGCCGGCTGCCGCATTGAAAAGGAAGGGCTCTCCCTCCACCCGATGCGGTTGCTTTCCCTGTACTCCGCAGTGGTCTTCCGCAACCAGATGGATGTTTTCGAGTTGGTTAGACATGGTGGAGGTCGCTCCCATCAGGGCCAGAAGAAAAATCAGATGTTTCATAATAAGACACTTTTTGTTGATATTTCTTTATTTAGCAGAGAAGTCGCGCACGGCTTGGACGTAGGCCTCGATATTTTCCCACGGAACCTCGGGTTCAAGTATATGGGTCGGGCAGCAGAAAAGGCCGCCGCGCTCTCCAGCGAGTTCCAGATTCCGGAAGACCTCTGCGCGGACCTCCTCCGGAGAACCATGCGGGAAGAGGGTTTGCGTTCCCAGCGTACCATTGAAGGAAAGGCGGTCGCCGAACTCGGCGCAAATTTCCGAAAAATCCATACATTCAGGCTGAATCGGATTCAGAATATCCACGCCGACTTCAATGAGGGCATTGATAAATGGCGTAATGAATCCACACGAGTGGTAGCTGATCAATATATCCGGATTGACCTCTTTTGCGGCGGCAATGACCTTTGCCAGCCGGGGCAGGAGCCATTCCTCATACATATCGGTGCTCATCATAATGGACTGCTGCATACCGATATCATCGCCGAGGCCCAGAATATCTACACCGGCTTCCGCAAACTTCCGTGCCCGCAGGCAGGCAAGATCCGTGATCTTATCCAGTAGCCAGACGGCCTTTTCGTCCTCCATGGCCATGTCCACAAAGAGTTCGTCCATGCTGCGCAAGTACCAGGCCGTTTCCCAGATTGTGCATTCCGCCCAGACAAACACGGCGAGGCCCTTGCCGTGGATCTCGGCGACCTTTTTCGGGAGATAGGAAAAGTCCATGTTGGCAAAATCGGGCCAAGGATAGGCCTCCAGCTCCTCGACGGAATCGATCTCCTTCAGCGGATGGTGAAACTGCGTCATGTGTTCGGAGTTCGGATTGTCCTCATGCGCCACGCCCCATCCATCAAACTTAACGGCGTGTTTGAATCCGTTTGGATAAAAATCGTGCCAATTCACATCACGCTCGGGAATCCGCCAGATTTCATCAAAATTCCAAGCAAAACCGGGGTCATAAATGATTCGATACGGAGCGCCGAATTCCTCGAGATAATCGGCCTTTCCCGGATAGCGACGTTTAAACTGCTCTTCAAGCGAAGGACAAAGGTGCAGACCCACCGGAGCGTTGTCATACCCTGTTCGCCGATACAAGCTTAACAGATTTTCCCGTTTAGATGTCATACGTTCATATTCTCTTTCTAATGCGTCCGTCAGTCTTGTCGATCCGCTAGTGTAATGCGATTAAAAATACTGATTTTCCTAAAAAAGGAAATGTGTCTACTGGAGATAAATATGTATATATTGGATAGTAGCGACACAAGCGACATCTTGTTTTTACAAAAAAATAGGTAGTTTATCAAAATAGGCATGGACGCCCCCTTGCATATATGTATATTCGACTCATGGAAACAGCGGGAAAAACAGTGAGAGGATTACCCTTTGGCGAAATCGTGTTATGTGGAGAGAGAAGCCACGGGCAGTATCCTCCCCAGAAAAAGATGCGCGTGCTGCCGGAGTTTGTCGCGGTTTATCTGTATGAGGGGTCTGGGATCTATCAAGATGCCAACCAGGAAACGATTGAACTGAAGGCTGGCTCCTGCCTGCTCATTCCTCCGGAATTACCGCACACATATCACCCCCACAGTCCGACGGAGTGGAGCGAGATCTTCTTTGTTTTTAAGGGTTCGGTTTTTCATACATGGCAGGAGCATGATCTCCTTTCAAATAAGACAGAGCACCTAATGCTTCGTCCCATGGAATACTGGCTCCCAAAGTTTCGAAAACCCTTATGTATCGACACACCGGCGGCGGATACTCTGGTCAATTGTTGTCGTTTGCAAAGTCTACTCTCTGAAATCAACCATTATACCGTGAAAAGCCAGTTTCCGGAGGAAGATATCATCTGGCTGGAACAGGCTAAATATCGGATTAAAGAAAGCCTTAAAACCAATCCTTCCCTGATTGATATCGCTACTGAACTCCGGGTCTCCTATGACCACTTTCGGAAACGATTTAAGACGATAAGCGGCATCTCTCCTTCCGTTTATCGCTCTCGGATTCAAATCAACCAAGCCAGCAAACTCCTGCTCGAAACCCAGATATCCATCACTAAAATTGCGGAGCAGCTGGGCTTTTGCGATGTATTCCACCTGTCGAAACGCTTTAAGCAGGCCACCGGCTTCAGCCCGCAGCAATTCCGAAAGCGATTCTAGTGGCGTAACAGGCTGCGACAACGGAATAACCCTGCGGTCATAAATGAACGAATTCCTAAAGAAAGAGTCTCTTTAAAAATGAAAAATCTCCTAAACAGTAGATCCATCCTTAAATCGCGTGTGTTACGGCCTATAAAACCGATGCTCGTGATAGCCTTTGTAGTACGGTCCTCCCTGTGCTGGAGTCAGACGGTGGTTATCAACGAGATCCACTATGATCCAGATGTGAAGACCGAGCCGGTCGAATTTATCGAGCTTTACAACATCGGCGCGAGTGCGGTGGATCTTTCGGATTGGCGGCTGTCCGGCGGGGTGGACTATACCTTTCCGGGCGGGACAACTCTTGCGGCAGATGCTTTTCTGGTCATTGCTCAGGATCCAGCTGCGCTCCAATCGAAGTTTGGTGCCACGGCTCTCGGTCCGTGGGTGGGCAAGCTAGACAACCAAGGGGAAACGGTTTCGCTCAAGAATGCGGTCGGCGATACGGAAGACAAGGTGGACTACCAACTCGGCTTCCCATGGCCGACGGTGGGCGATGCACCGGGCCATTCCATCGA
>JAUXGY010000038.1 GCA_030621805.1 Kiritimatiellales bacterium
TGGATGTCGTTTATTCCCTTGTTGATTATCCCGGTAGCGGTTCAGTGGTGGGCGGTCTGGTATCCCGGAGCCGAGCCGGGGGGTGGAGGGTATATTGCCCAGAAGATGCTTTCGGCTAAGGATGAAAAAAATGCGATCGGTGCCACGATGTTGTTCAACTTCATGCACTATGCGGTACGTCCGTGGCCTTGGATTATCGTAGCACTCGCTTCATTGATTATTTTCCCTCAGCTTTCCGATATCAAGGCACAGTTTCCGGAGATTGATCCGAAGTATCTCAAGTCCGATATTGCCTACCCGGCTATGTTGGCGAAAATCCTTAGTCCTGGATGGCTCGGGATCATTGTGGCCTCATTGATTGCGGCCTATATGTCGACCATCGGGACGCACCTTAACTGGGGCTCTTCCTATGTGGTGAATGATTTCTACAAGCGTTTTGTAAAAAAAGATGCCTCTGAAAAAGACATGGTTCGCATGGGCCGGATCTGTACCGTAGGTCTCATGATCTTTGCAGGCTTCTTGGCGTTGACCGTACTCGACTCGGCTCAAAAGGGATTTGAACTCCTTTTCCTTTCCGGTGCGGGGACCGGTGCGATTTATTTACTTCGTTGGTTCTGGTGGCGGATTAATGCCATGACCGAGATCGTGGCTATGATTGTGGCCACGGGGGTAGCCGTTTGGCTTGTTTTTGGCCCCGCTGATGACGGGGTTCTTAAATGGTTTATTGCAACCGATACGGTTGCAAGCAAAGTGCAAGCCATTGATGATCCTGCCCTTCTCTCCTTTATCGATGCGGCACAAGAGGAAGGGAAGCAGTGGGTCGGTGATGGGGATAACATTGTGGGCACACTCAATAGCGAGGTCGACCTTGCCGTAAAAGCATGGAAGAGCGCGGATAAAAGCGATGTAAATGCCCGCTTGGTTGCACACGATGAATATTCCTTTGCCTACAAGCGTAAAGCCGATGTGGATGGGGCTTTATCCGTTGGAGCTCTTACTCAGAAATATCTCGAGCTAACCGCACCGGATGCCGTGATTATTGTTCCCCCGTCTCCGATTGATCCCCTTGCGAAAAAGAAACCGGATCCAACCGAGGCCGAGATGGCTGCACAGAAGAAGACCAATGGAATCGTCGCTGCAATCGTCGCGAAAGCAGCTGAAGCTTCTGGGGTTGAGAAGGTAGCATCTGCGCCAGCTTGGACCACCTCGCTTGAAGCCTTCAAGATGGACTTGCGTGAAAAGCTACTCGTTAAAATCAATGCGCCCCTCGAAGCCAAAGGGAAGAAAGGAAGCGAGTTGAAAACGCTGGCGGCGTCAAATATTGCGTTCGGCGGCATCATCAAAAACGATACGGTTTATATTTATCATCCCGAGGTGGCGGGGCAGATCTTCTCGGTGAAGCTCATGCTCATGGTGATTGTCGTCACCATTTCCTGGCTACTCGGCACGTTCCTCAGCAAGCCCGTATCCAAGGAAGTCCTTTATAAATTCTACCGCGAATGCCATCCCGGCGGCCCCGGTTGGGCGAAGGTGCTACGTGATGCGAAAGCGGAAGGAGTGGACCTTAATGGTGCTGAAAATATTGACTGGCAAATGCCACTAAAACTCCTTTGTGTATTCATTGGATCCGTGGTGATTTACGGTGCGCTCTTCAGTGTTGGTAGTTTCATTTATGGAAATACCACGATGGGTATTGTTCTTGGAGCTATCGCGATTATCGGCACCGTTTTCCTAATGAAAGCTTTTGTCAAAATCAAGGTCGACTAATGCCGCTCGTTCTTTTTTGAGAACCTGCTAAAGGCGGAACACATCATGTGTTCCGCCCTTTTCTTGCCAGTCGTTGGAGCATCGCGAATGAATCTAGAAAGAGTAGCGTATAAAACCCATGCCGAAGAAATCGTGGCGATACGCACGGAGGTATTCATTTGCGAACAAAGGGTTCCCGAGGAGCTGGAGATGGATGGTTTGGATTCGGGCGCCATGCATGTGCTGGTCTTTGATGGCGACGAAGCCATCGGAACGGGGCGAATTCTGCCGGATGGACATATCGGGCGGATTGCCGTGAAACACCACTATAGAAACCGGGGAACGGGGCGGATGATCACACAGAAACTGTTGGGTATCGCGCGCGATTTAAACCTGCCCGAAGTCTGGTTGTCGTCCCAATACCATGCCCGCGAATTTTATCAAAAGCTGGGGTTCGCCGAGCAGGGCGATTGCTATGAAGAGGCGGGGATCGCGCATGTGCGAATGACCCGAAAAATTGATTTGAAGGAGTAGACTGTGTTTTTTGTCGATAAACCCTACCTCTCGGACTTCTTGAAAAAGACGATCCGGGATCATGCGATTCCTATTGTGGACACAGTCCAATCAAGGGAGATGGGCTTGCTTCCGGGAACCCTGTTGGTGAGCGAAGCCGAGGCCATTGAGCGAATGCAGGCACCGGACGCACCGCCGATCTATACGACGTCGGAAAACGCACTCGGTTGGATTGCCGCGCATTTGGCCTCGGGCGACCTTCCTGAAAAGGTGGAGCTGTTCAAGGACAAGGCCAAGTTCCGGCGGTTGCTCCAACCGCTGTTTCCCGACTTTTATTTTAAGGAAATACGGATTGAAGATGCGGCGAAGCTGCCGGTCGGTGATTTGCCGTTCCCTCTGATCATCAAGCCCGCCGTCGGATTCATGAGCTTGGGGGTGCGCAGGGCTTTCAATCCAGCGGAATGGGTCGGGGCGGTGGATTCCATCGAACAGGAGATCCAGCGGATCAAGGGGCTTTATCCCGAGCACGTGGTCGGTACGCAATCCTTTATTATCGAGGCGTGCATGCCGGGCGAAGAGTTTGCGGTGGATGCCTATTTCGATGCTGACGGAAACCCGGTTGTCCTCGGCATTCTCCAGCACCTCTTTTCTTCCGAGGCCGATCTGAGTGATCGGGTCTATGTTTCGTCCAAGGAAATCATGGAGCAGTATTTGGATGAATTTACCGGTTTTATTGGGAAGCTCGGCCGTCTGGCCGGAGTCAAAAACTTTGCGGTGCACGTTGAGTTAAGAAGGGATGCGATGGGAACCCTGTTTCCTATCGAAGTCAATCCCATGCGCTTTGGCGGGTGGTGCACCACCGCCGACCTCTCTTTTTATGCCTATGGACTGAATCCCTACCTTTGCTACTACGCGCAGGATAAGCCGGATTGGCCTGCTCTTCTTGAAGGCAAGGAAGGGAGGCTCTTTAGTTTGGTGGTGCTGGAAAACTCGACGGGCATCTCTGGGGATCGGATCCAAGCGTTCGACTACGAAAAGGTGTGTTCCATGCTTGAGAACCCACTCGAATTACGAAAAATTGACGTCAATGAATATCCTGTTTTTGGGTTTCTGTTTGCAGAGACCCGTGCGGGTCGCGAGAGGGAACTTGAAAATGTATTGAATTTGGATCTGAATGAATTTGTGTCAATGAAATGAAAAGGAGCAATAGGATGAATAAGTTAATGGGTTTAATTGGAGGTGTGGTGATGATGGTATGCAACAGTGGTGCAGTAGCGATTGTTCCGCAACCGAGCGAGATCAAGGCGACCGGGGGCACACTTGAGTTGAAGGCAGCGTCTGTGATTGCCTACGCCGATGCGGCTGCTAAAAAACCGGCGGAAATGCTGGCGGTCTCTCTCCGTCCGGCAACGGGGTTCAAGCTTCCGGTTAAGCCTGGAACACAAGGCACCATCGTTTTTCGTATAACGGACGATGCAAAGCTGGGGAGCGAGAGTTACGCATTACGCGTTACGGATCACGTTATCATCACGGCCCCCACCGAGAAGGGTCTCTTCTACGGTGCACAAACGTTGCGCCAACTCCTCCCCATCGAAATCTTCAGCTCGAAAAAGGGTTCCGTCAAATGGATGATTCCCGGTGTGGAAATCCGGGATGTGCCTCGCTTCGGGTGGCGCGGCATGCACTTGGATGTGGGCCGCCACTTTTTCGAGGTGGACGACATTAAGAAGTTTATCAATCTACTGTCCATCCACAAGCTTAACACCTTTCACTGGCACCTGACCGAGGACCAGGGTTGGCGGGTTGAGATCAAGAAATATCCAAAGCTGACCACGGTCGGCGCCTACCGTGCTTCAACCCCACCCTACGGAAACCGAGGCGGTTCTGACAGTAAGCGTTACGGCGGGTTCTACACTCAGGAGGAGATTCGCGCTATCGTGGCCTATGCGACGGAACGCCACATTACCATCGTTCCCGAAATCGACATGCCGGGGCATATGGCGGCGGCGGTGGCCAGCTATCCGAAAGTCGGCAATACCGACATCCCGAACTATAATCCAAAAGTAGAAACCCATTGGGGTGTTCATCCCTACATTCTCGCGCCATCGGAGGAGGCCTTCGAGTTTGTGGAAAATGTGTTGGCTGAAATCTGCGACTTATTTCCCTCGAAGTATATCCACATCGGCGGCGATGAAGCGCCGAAGGGGCAGTGGAAAAAATCCAAGCTTGCCCAAGAGGTGATCAAGCGCGAAGGGTTACATAACGAGCACGAGCTGCAAAGCTACTTTATCCAGCGGGTCGAAAAGATCCTCGAAAAGCAGGGTCGGTCGCTGATCGGCTGGGACGAGATCCGAGAGGGCGGCCTTTCGCCGCAGGCCACGGTCATGTCCTGGCGCGGCGTCCAAGGCGGAATTGCCTCGGCCAAGGAGGGGCACGATGTGGTAATGGCCCCAAACAGCTACACCTATTTCGACCACTACCAAAGCGATGCAAAAGCCGAGCTGGCCAAAGGCGCCGAATTTGAATGTATTGGCGGGTTCCTGCCCATCAAGAAGGTCTACTCCTTCGACCCCGTCCTTCCGGGTACGCTGAGCGACGCCGAGCAGAAACATGTGCTGGGCGTTCAGGCGCAGCTCTGGACGGAATATATGAAGACGTGGGACAAGGTGGAATACTTGGCTTTCCCCCGTATGGCGGCTCTCGCCGAGGTGGCATGGACCCATCCGGAAAATAAGGACTTTGCCGATTTTTCCGCCCGACTAGAACCGATGCGTAACCGATATCGGGCGCTGGGACTGAACGCATACGACGGTGAACTGCCCAAGCCGCCCCGGTCACTCGACGGGACGACCATTAAATCCTCGATGCCCTACTACGGAAACCATTTGGTCGAATGCGCCCATGATGGAAAAGCGGATACATTTTTCTGGTCGTCCCGAGCCCCAGACAAAGATGACCATATCACGCTGAGCTTCGACCAGCCCCTAGTTTCGCCGGCCAAGATTTCTATCTCCACCGGCGGTGAGGATGCACAGTCTGCCGACCGTCTTGAAAACGGGCGGCTCGAAGTTTCCCGCGACGGTAAACAGTGGAAAAGGATTGCTCTGTTCAAGGACGGTAAGGCGATTGGAACGGCTTCGACCGGAACGAAGCACATTCGCGTCCTTGCTACTGCGTCGCACAGTAAATGGGTGATCGTTCGCGAAATTTCCGTGGAGATCGATTAGTTTGTCCAATGGCAGACGGGCTTCATAGACGAGGGTAATTCCTGTGGGAATGGAAAGCCCTTCCGTTTTACAAAAGAAGCCTTCCTCGACCCGGCAGGGAGCCGAATAATTCAGGAAACCTCTCAAGGTTTATCTGCCGAATATATAGAGGGATTTTCGGATTTTTGGCGTATTGGGAAGAAGAGGCTGTCACAAGCGTTGGACACCATTTGATTTTAGTTGAAGATTTACATGGAAAAATATTTAGAAACACGGTAAACAACCGACTCATTCAATTAAGGAAATTAGAGATATGGAAACAGGTACAGTAAAATGGTTCAGTTCGGAAAAAGGTTTTGGCTTCATCACTCCTGACGGAGGCGGAACAGATATGTTCGTTCATCACTCTGAAATTAAAGTCTCAGGCTATGCTTCACTCGACGAAGGCCAGAAGGTCTCCTACGATGTTGGAGAAGGTCAGAAAGGACCCTGCGCAACAAACGTCATTCCGCTTTAGTTCACATGAATTAAACGAATGAAGTTGCACACGAAAAGCGCCCGTCTGGGCGCTTTTTTTGTTGGCTAGGCAAAGCCGGTAGCACCCTGTCCGAGGGGACGTGAATCTGATTCGCAAGTCCGGTGCTGTTTTTCTTAACCTCTGCAACGTTGAAACCCTCAAGATTTGTACGGATTTGAATTGCGGAAAAGTGGGGAGTTGCTAGTTTTTGCGGAGATTTTTCAAAATTGAGGATGTAGAGACTCCTAAAATAGGTAAAACAAGCTCATGGAAAGAAGCATATTTATTCAGCAGATCATTGATGCTGCGAAGGTTAGGAAAAGCAATATTGTGCTGCCCGAGGGTAACGATGAACGCATCCTCGAAGCCGCAAATACGATTAATCAGGAGAGGATTGCATCGATTATTCTGCTAGGTGACGAACAACAGATTGCGGAGATCTTTTCCTCCAAAGGGTGGAGCCTCGAAGGTAT
The DNA here is from genome assembly GCA_030621805.1 of Kiritimatiellales bacterium. GTDB lineage: Bacteria > Verrucomicrobiota > Kiritimatiellia > Kiritimatiellales > Pontiellaceae > Pontiella. The sequence continues at coordinate 6,456 of JAUXGY010000038.1, forward strand.
TAAGGTCATCAATCCTGAGACCTCTGAAAAACTCCAAGACTATGCCGACACGTTCTATGAGCTGCGCAAAGCGAAGGGAATGACCCTCGAGCAGGCACTCGAGACCGTTAAGCAGTTTAACTATTTTGGCATGATGATCATGCATGCGGGCGAAGCTGATGGGTTGGTTTCCGGTGCGGATCACTCTACGGCCGATACCGTCCGGCCCGCATTGCAGATTATTAAATCCGCCAAGAAAGGTGCGACCGTTTCGAGCTTCTTTATCATGGACGTCAACGACAAGACCTACCTCTTTTCCGACTGCGCCCTAGTGGAAAACCCGACCTCCGAACAGTTGGCTGACATTGCGGTCGACAGTGCTGTCTCTGCTCTGGCCTACGATATTCCGCCAAGGGTTGCCCTACTTTCCTATTCCACCTATGGCTCCGGTAAGAGCGAGATGGTTGAAAAGGTTTCCAAAGCCGTAGAGCTGGCCAAGCAGAAAGTCATCGAAGAATTTTCCGATAAAGATATCGTGATCGACGGCGAGTTGCAGGCCGATTCAGCAATTGTTCCGGGCGTTGCTCAGAAAAAAGCACCGAACAGTCCGCTCGGCGGAGAGGCTCGCGTTTTGATTTTCCCCGATCTCAACGCTGCGAACATTGGTTATAAACTGGTTCAACGCTTGGCGGGGGCGGGGGCTTATGGCCCCATTCTCCAAGGCTTGAATAAACCGGTGAATGATCTTTCTCGTGGATGCAGTGTCGAAGATATTGTCGGTACTGTTGCTCTTACCGCTCTACAATCGGGTCATTAACCTTCAGGAAAATCCCATGAAAATTCTCGTACTCAACTCCGGCTCTTCCTCGATCAAGTTTAAGCTCTATGAGGTAAATACCGAAACCCATTATTTTCACGCTCTTTGTGAAGGGCAGGCTGACCGCGTAGGTATTTCCGGTTCGACGATTGTTCGTCAGTGCACCGGGTGTTGCAAGGATCGTCAGTTTATTGATCTACCGAACCACAAGGTGGCGATCGACGAAATTCTAAAGCTGTTACTTGAAAGCAAACATGGCTTGCTTGACAGCCTTGAAGACCTTTCGGCGGTGGGGCATCGTGTCGTGCACGGTGGCGAGGACTTCACGGGTTCCGTGCTGGTCGACCGCAAGGTGATCAAGGCCATCGAACGCAACTCAATGCTGGCACCGCTACACAACCCGCCGAATCTGATGGGTATTAAGGCCATGCAGTCCTTGCTCCCCGATATGCCGCAGGTTGCCGTCTTCGATACAGCTATCCACCAAGGTATGCCGAAAAAGGCTTATATGTATGCCCTGCCGCGCATCCAATACAGCAACTATAAGATCCGCAAATATGGTTTTCACGGAACCTCCCATGGCTACGTCGCGGAGAAAGCCGCAGAAGAGCTGGGCAAGCCGCTTGCAGAACTTAAACTCATCACGTGCCACCTCGGGAACGGGGGCTCGCTGGCCGCCTTTATGGGCGGCATATCGGTCGATACATCTATGGGCTTTACGCCGCTCGATGGCATCATGATGGGAACCCGCTCCGGCTCACTCGATCCCTATATTCCGTTGCACATTATGGAGTCGCAGGAACTCACTCCTGCGCAGGTTAGCACGATGATGAACAAGCAGGGTGGCCTGCTTGCCATTGCCGGGAAGAGCGACATGCGCGACATTGTCGAAACCGCCGAAACGGGTGACCAAAACTGCATCGATGCCATTGAAATGTTTTGTTACCGCATTCAGAAATTTATTGGTAGCTATGCTGCTGCCATGAACGGCGTGGATGGCATTGTCTTTACCGCCGGCGTCGGTGAAAACAACCCCGGCCTCCGTAAACAGATTCTCGAAAACTTTACCTTCATGGGCTTGGAAGTGGACGATGCGCGCAATGAGGCCAACGAGACACGGATCTCCACGGACGACTCCAAAGTTGCCGCCCTTAAGATCCACACCAACGAAGAGCTCGTTATCGCCCTTGATACCTACAATCTAATCAAAGGTTAGACCGACCACAGAAGAACACGGATTTTGAATTGAAGGAAAGGGAAACATTTCCAATCCGTGTAAATCTGTGTTTATCTGTGGCTTCACTTTACGGAGAGTAGGGATGTCTAAAGACAAACAAATAAAATCATCGGCCTACGTTTGGTTCGATGCCGAGTTTACCTCGCTGGAACTCGATCAAGCGCGTCTCTTGCAGGTAGCCGTCATCGTGACTGATACCCACCTTAAGCGTCTTGGCCCGGAGGAAGCTGATCTCAACCTTTGTATCCGTTTGGAAGAGGGCGAAGCCGTCAGCCCTTGGGTTGCAGAAAATCTACCGAAGCTCGTGGCGCAGTGCCGCACCGCCGAAGCGGTGACACTCGAAGAGGCCGATCGCCAAATTGCAGCATTGCTGGATCAATACTGTGGAACGCCTTGCGACGAGATGGCTGCTCGACCGGTACTTTCCGGCAATAGCGTGCATAACGACTGGTTTCTCATGCGCAAATTTTTACCGCAGTTTGGACGCCGCCTTCACTATCGCTTGTTGGATATCTCCACCCTTAAGATCCAATGGCAGGACTGGAAGGGCGGCGAGCCGTTCGACAAGGAAAGCGTGGAGCAGCTAAACCAATATTTCCCCGGCGGCGGAATTGATGCCGCCAATGCCCACGACGCCCTCTTCGACATCAAGGCCTCCATCGCCGAACTCGCCTTCTACCGCGCGAAGTTGTAGCTGAGATCAGCGATCCCTAATGCGGGAAAATGGATTTTTATGGGGAAATGCAATAGGGCGCATAGACAACCTTGCCGCCGCAAGTGCGGCAGATGAGTCGAGGGTTGCGCCGTTCGGCAGTCTGTTTCCAACACCTATTTGCGCAGCTGACGTGATAGCGCGGTGGTGAAAAGGTCAACCGATGGGTGCGCTCGCCGGAACATCCAATTTCTTTCGCCTTCGCTTTCCAGACGCTGTCGTGATTATGTTTCTTTCCAATCAGCGCGTGAGCGATCTCGTGGAGGATCGTGTCGAGGATGTCTTCGTCGGAGGCATTACGTGCGAGATCGAAGGAAATGGAGATGAGTTTGTCGCGATAGTTGCAGCATCCTGCGCGGCGGGTGCTGTGGTCGAACTTGAATTTCCATTTTTTCAGTCCGTGCGTATGCAGGAGATCCACCGACCTTCTCAGAATAGCATCCATCCGCTCTTCGCGCTGCTGACCGATCGTATTCTCTAAAATCAGGCATTCATAGGGGACGGTATATTCCTGCTCATCCACAAGAACCACCGCGCGCTTTGGATTCGTGCGGACAAGCGTACCTTCCATCATTCCCCGGCGGTACTTGAAAACCACCAAATCATGAGGGGCAAAGCGTGCGCGCAGTCTGTCGGTTTTGTTGAGCATTATGGATTTTCGGCAATGGCAATACGATCGAGACCGGCGAGGTCGTGTTTGATCTGGATGTTTTGATAGTTGAGTTTTTCAAGGCACCGTCGGACCATTTTTCCTTGGTCGAAGCCAAATTCGAGGAAGAGCATTCCGCCGGGTACGAGG
>JAUXGY010000135.1 GCA_030621805.1 Kiritimatiellales bacterium
GATCACCACTACGAGGAGGTCTTGCGGGTTCTTGCAGGAAAAGGAAGGGTCTACGGGTGCGAGTGCAGCCGTAAGGAGATTTTGGCGAGGCAGTTGGACGGCCACAGCGAACGGTGCTACTCCGGGACCTGCGCTGAAAAAAACCTTTCTCTCGAGGGCAACACGGTGCGTTTTCGCGTTCCGGATGGCGAGGTCGTCTTCAACGATCTTGCATTCGGTCCGTGCCGTCAAACGCCACGCACCCAGTGCGGCGATTTTTCAGTGCGTGACCGAACGGGCCAATGGACTTATCAATTTTGTTGTGTCTGCGATGATATCCGGCAAGGCATCAACCTCGTCGTACGCGGTGAGGACCTTCTGGCCAGCACCGGTAGGCAGATTCATCTTTTTCAGGCATTGGAGCATTCTGCCCCAGATTATCTTCATCATGCATTGTTGTGCGATGCACACGGCGAAAAACTAAGTAAGCGCCAGCGATCCGAAAGTATTACCCAGTTGCGAGAGGCCGGGGTCTCCGCCAACGAGGTTATAGGCCGGGCGGTCTACCTCGCCGGAAAAATCTCTTCGCTACGGCCTATGACGCTTGATGAGGCGATGGGTTTTCTGATCGACCCTTCCTCTTTGGCTTGTTCGATGAACGCTCGGGCATTTGATATGGAGAATGCACCGGGCCGAAGGGGGAATTAGCCTTGAAATGCACGACAGAGCAGAACATGATCCGAATCCATTTTTTTCAAAGGATTAACCCATGAAACCAACCCAACCTGATTCTCACGGACACTTCGGACCCTATGGTGGAATGTTTGTTCCGGAAACACTGATGGAGCCCCTCAACGAACTGTCGCGCGTCTATAAACAGGTGCGTAAGGATCCAGAATTCAGGAAGAAATTGCAGTACTACCTCCGTGAATATGTCGGGCGTCCGACGCCTCTTTATTTTGCGGAGCATATGACCCAGAAGCTAGGTACGGCCAAGATCTATCTCAAACGCGAGGATCTTTGCCATACGGGAGCGCATAAGATTAACAACTCCATGGGGCAGATTCTGTTGGCTCGGCATATGGGCAAAAAACGGATCATTGCCGAAACCGGTGCGGGTCAACACGGGGTAGCCACGGCGACGGTCTGTGCCATGTTTGGGCTAGAGTGTGTGGTCTACATGGGGAAGGTTGATATGGCGCGTCAGGCGCTGAATGTTTTTCGTATGGAAAGTCTCGGCGCAACGGTGGTGCCGGTAACGGTGGGTCAGCAAACCCTGAAGGAAGCCGTGAACGAGGCGATGCGGGATTGGGTTTCGAATATCCACACCACGCACTATATTCTGGGTTCCGCGCTCGGCTCGCATCCGTACCCGATGATGGTACGCGATTTCCAGAGCGTGATTGGCCGTGAGACGCGCAAGCAGATTCTGAAGGCAGAGGGGCGATTGCCCGACGCCCTTGTGGCATGCGTTGGGGGCGGTAGTAACGCGATCGGCCTGTTCCATCCGTTTATCAAGGATGATGGGGTCCGCATGATCGGTGTCGAGGCAGGGGGATTCGGAATTGATGGCGGCCTGCACGCCGCGCGTTTTGCGCAGAACCGGATTGGAATTCTCCAGGGCACGAAAACCTATGTGCTGCAAGATGACGACGGACAGATTTCGCTGACCCACTCCATTAGCGCGGGGCTCGACTATGCTGGAGTCGGTCCGGAGCACAGTCTTTTGCGCGATCTTAAGCGCGCGGAATATTCCCATGTCACCGATGTCGAGGCCGTTGAAGGGTTCGACAAACTAGCGCAGTGGGAGGGCATTCTTCCTGCACTCGAAAGCTCGCACGCGGTGGCTTGGGTACTCAAGAATGCCGAGCAGTTTGGCAAGGATGATCTGCTGGTGATCAATGTGTCAGGCCGGGGCGACAAGGATGTGCAGCAGCTGGCCGACTGGAAGGCAGAGCGCGCGGAGCATTAGGTTTTCGGGTTGAGCACCCAGCGCTTATTGTACCAGAAGTATTGCTCGGGGGTTTGGAGGATTTCGGTGGAGAGGGCGGCCATGACTTCCTGCATGATGCGTTGCTGGTCTTCCTCTTTCCCCAGTGCCGGGTCAGGCGTGATCGGGTCGAGCAGGACGGCATCGTGCCGAGTCCAGCCAATGCGACGCACACAAATGGGGTAGATGGGGCAGTCGGCCATTTGCGCGAAGGCGGCCGTGCCAGGCGCGATGGAGGCCTTGCCATTGAGGAAGTCGACCGTGACGCCTTTGGCGCGTGAGTTAATGTCGGGCAGGATGGCCAGCACCTTTCCATTTTTAAGCCGGTCGACGACTCCCTTTAGCATCCGTGCCTCGCGATAAAGCACTTCCATGCTGAAGGTGCGGCGCATCTTATTGATATAGTCGTTCATGAGCGGGTTCTTTTGTTTCCGCACAATGACGAACAGCGGAATATCCGCAAGGTCGGCAAAAATTCCTGCGATTTCCCAGTTTCCCATATGGGGTGTTGTGAGGATGAAACCATTTTTACAATCGGCCAGGATTTCTTTTATCTTGGATTCGAGGCTGGCGAGGGGTTGCTTGCGGATTTTCTCCGGGGTAAGCATCGAGAAGCGCAGGGCATCGATGGCGTTGAAGCAGAGGTTGCGCCAGGCGATCCACGCGATGCGCCGGACTTCCTTATCCGTATAGCGATCGCCAAATACCTCTCGGATGCGCCCGTGGGTGCGCTCGACGTTGACCCGCCCAATAAAGTGTGATCCCGCGGCAAAGAGCCAACCCAGCGCCAGCGCCGCGCGCAACGGCAGGATGCGGACCAGTCCGGAGAGCAGCACCAACGTCACATATTCGGTAATGTGCTTGGGTTTATATTTCATAAGATTAACGGGAGTTCGTAAGGCATGGTTTCTCTCTTGATTTCAACCTCTCTTTCCCCACTTGCGTTCTCTGGGTGGATTGCGTAGAGGGTCGGGTTTGGCGGCGATATAGACGAGTCCTTCGCCGATGGCATGTTCAATTCGGTGTTCCAGTTCGGCGCAGGGGCGCACCTTGTAGTCATGGTCGGAGTTGATGAATATTTTTGGGCCGTCGACAAACTCGATACATAGATTGAGCGGGGTGTTTCCTCGGAATTCGGTGATGGCCTCCTTGAGCGCGCCCATCACCGGATCGTTCACGCCCATTTCGGGCAGGTGGAGGCTGACACGCTCGCAGAAAAGGCTGGCCGCTTGGTCGAGCGGGAAAATCTCCAGCACCTGGAATTTAAGGTCGCCGCTATCTTCCTCCATCATAATGCCGCCCACCATGACCGTGGCATCTTCCTGAATGAGGTGGCCGTACTCAGCGAAGGGTTCGGGGAAGATGATGGCGCTGATGGAACCTTCGAGCCCTTCAATGCGAAAGGTCGCCATCGGTTTTTGCTCTTTTTTGGTGAAGAGCTTTCGTGTTTCGACGATCATGCCGCCGACGCGGGTACGCTCGCCGGCCGCAAGCTGTTGAATATCTGTCATGCGCTTGAGGGCAAAGTGGTTGAGGTCCCATTCGTAGCGGGCGAGAGGATGGCCGGAAATGAAGAAGCCGATCAGCTCTTTTTCGGCGGCGAGCATCACGGATTCTGACCAGGGCTGGGCTTCCGAAAACTCATTATCGCTGGCGGCAGCGGTTTCATCGCCACCGAGCATGGCAAACATGGAGCACTGGCCAGAGGTCTTGTCCTTCAGCGCTTCGGCGGCACGGCCGATGGCCATGTCGATTCCGTTGAACAGGCGTGCGCGGTGGATGCTCGAAAAATCGAATGCGCCGGAGCGGATCAGGCTCTCAATCACCTTTTTATTGGCGCCGGGGATGCGTGAACAAAAATCCATGAGGCCGTCAAACGGCCCGTTTTCATCGCGTTCCTTTACGATCTCTTCGACGATCCCTTCGCCGACGCCCTTGATGGCGGCCATGCCGAAGCGGATACCGCTGCCGTCGGAGACAGCGTTGAACCGGCCAATTGATTCGTTGACGCTCGGCGGAAGGACATCGATGCCCACCGCCTTGGCCTCGGAGATAAAGCCGGTAAGTTTGTCGGAGTTTCCCATTTCGCCAGAGAGTAGCGAGGCCATGAATTCGGCGGGGTAGTGTGCTTTGAGCCAGGCGGTTTGGTAGGTGACGAAGCCATAAGCGGTGGAGTGGGATTTGTTGAATCCATATTCCGCAAACTTTTCAATGTTATCGAAAATCGTTCCTGCTCGTTTGGCATCGATGTGGTTGGTTTCCTTGCACCCTTCGACAAACCTGCCGCGCTGCTCGGCCATGACCTCCGGTTTTTTCTTGCCCATGGCGCGGCGGAGGATATCCCCTTGGCCGAGCGAGAAGCCGGCCAGAGTTTGTGCCGCCTGCTGAATCTGTTCCTGATAGACAATGATGCCATAGGTTTCTTTCAGGATGGGTTCCAGGAGTGGGTGGTCGAAGACGACCTCTTCTTGACCATGCTTGCGCTTGATAAAGTCGGGGATGAACTGCATCGGCCCCGGACGGTAGAGCGCGAGGATGGCAATGATATCCTCGATACAGTCGGGGGCAACCTGACGCAGGGTGTCGCGCATGCCGCCGGATTCAAGCTGGAAGATGCCGACGGTGTCGCCGCGAGCGAGCATCTCGAAGGTCTTGGCATCGTCGATCGGTAGTTTTTCCGGATCAAGATCAACTCCGTGGTTACGCTTAATGAGCGCACAGGCTTCATAAATGATCGTTAGGTTTTTTAACCCGAGGAAGTCCATTTTTAGCAGGCCGATATCCTCGGTCGGCCCTTTCTCGAACTGGACGACGATCAGCTTTTCTTTCTGCTCGCGCATGAGCGGGATGATCTCGATCAGCGGCTTTTCGCCAATCACAACGCCGGCGGCGTGCATGCCGGTGTGGCGCGGCAGGCCTTCGAGGATGCGCGCGTGCTTCATGATGCGCTGGGCTTCGGGCTCGGTGCGAGTGGCCTGTTTGAAGTCGGGGCTTTCCGCGAGGGCCTTTTCGAGCGTCGTTCCCGGCGTTTCGGGAATCATTTTCGCGAGGCGGTCGCAGTAGGGTAGCGGAATTTCAAGCACACGGCCGAGGTCGCGCATAAGCGTCTTGGCACCGAGCGTTCCGAAGGTGATGATCTGCGCGACGCACTCCTCCCCATATTTATCACGTACATATCGAATGACATCCGCACGGCGGGTTGGGCAAAAGTCGATATCAAAGTCGGGTGGCGACACGCGGTCCGGATTGAGGAAGCGTTCGAAGATGAGGCTGTATTTGAGCGGGTCGACTGTGGTGATCGCCAGCGAGTAGGAGAGTAGCGATCCCGCACCCGACCCGCGACCCGGACCCACCGGGATGCCTTCCTGCCGCGCATATTGGATGAAGTCCTGCACGACGAGGAAATAGTTGATGTAGTTAGTTTTTTCGATGATGCCGACTTCGTAGTAGAAGCGTTTGTTGATCTCCTTCTCGCGGTCGTCCTTGGGTTGGTCGAGATCGGTGATTCCGTAGAGTTTTTCGAGTCCGGTCTTTCCGAGATGGATGAGGTAGCTCTTTTTATCGAAGCCTTCCGGAAGGTCGAAGCTTGGGAAGTGGAGCCGTTCGGCGGGCAGGTCGAACTCAAACTGGACGTTGCAGCGGTGGGCAATCTCGACCGTGTTGGCAATGGCTTCGGGTTGGTCGGGAAAGAGGGCGGCCATCTCCTCGCCGCTCTTCATATAGAACTGGTCGCCTTCATATCGGTGGCGCGTGGTATCGGCCACAAGATCGCCGCGCTGGAGGCAGATGAGTACGTCGTGCGCCTCGGCATGTTCCTTACGGACATAGTGGACATCGTTGGTGACCACCAAGGGCAACCCGGTTCGGTCGGC
>JAUXGY010000176.1 GCA_030621805.1 Kiritimatiellales bacterium
TTCTCCGTACTCCGATGTCAATCAGATCGAAGGCATGATGTATTCCAACGGCAAGGTGGAAAAGTTTGATGATCGCGAACCGGAAGTTCTTGAAAAGCTCGAAGACAACGCCCGCGTTAAAAAGCTTAAGCGCAAGGAACGCTACGCCTTTGATAAGGATGGCAAGCCGTTCAAGGCCAACAAGCTCTACACCTTCCGTGACGGTATTTTTGAAGCCATGGCGCACCGCTTCAACACCGATCCGACCATGATTGCCTACGGCGAAGAAAACCGCGACTGGGGCGGGGCGTTTGCCTGCTATAATGGGCTGACCGAAATGCTTCCATACCACCGCCTGTTTAACTCGCCGATCTCCGAAGGTGCAATTGTTGGTTCTGCTTGCGGCTATGCGCTGAGCGGCGGGCGCGTTTGCGTCGAACTGATGTATTGCGACTTTATGGGCCGCGCCGGCGATGAAATCTTTAATCAGATTTCCAAGTGGCAGTCCATGTCCGCCGGTATCCTGAAAATGCCACTGGTTCTCCGCGTCTCCGTGGGCAACAAATATGGTGCTCAGCATTCGCAGGACTGGACCGCAATGGTCAACCACATCCCCGGTTTAAAAGTCTATTATCCGGCCACGACCTGCGATGCTAAAGGCATGCTCAATCTCGCGCTGGCAGGAACCGACCCGGTGATCTTTTTCGAATCGCAGAAGACCTATGGGGTCGGAGAACTGTTCGAAAAAGAGGGCGTTCCAGAAGGGTATTACGAAACTGAAGAGGGAGAACCGGCCGTACGTATGCAGGGCAAGGATCTTACCTTGATCACTCTCGGCCCCGTGCTTTACAGCGGCATGAAGGTGGTCGATGAGATGAAAGAAAAATATGGAATGGAAGTCGAGTTGATCGACCTGCGCTTCGTCAATCCGCTTAACTACGACAAGTTGGTCGAGTCCATCAAGAAGACCGGGCGCGTGGTGCTGGCGTCCGACTCTGTCGAACGCGGTTCCGCACTGCACAATATTGCGGCGAACCTCACCACCTTGTGCTTCGATCATCTCGACGCGCCGCCGGTGGTGATTGGTGCCAAGAACTGGATCTCGCCTGCCGCCGAAATGGAAACCGACTACTTCCCGCAGGCCAGCTGGATTATCGACGCCATCCACGAGCGCATCGTTCCGTTACCGGGGCACGTGGTGAATCATAACTATACCAACGGCGAACTGCTTCGAGTTTCACGTAAAGGCGTGTAGTTTGAAGCCATTCAAACTACAAAGGTTGAATTAAAATTTGAGGGAGCCGATTATGAGAACCAAAGCAGTTAGATTGTATGGTGAGAAGGATTTGAGACTGGAGGAGTTTGAGCTTCCAGCCATTGGTAACGCCGAAATTTTAGCGAAGATTGTTTCGGACAGCATTTGCATGTCATCCTACAAGGCGGCGACGCAGGGTACGAAGCACAAGCGGATTCCTAACGACATTGCGGATGACCCGATCATTATCGGTCATGAGTTCTGCGGTGAAATCGTCGAGGTGGGGAATCAATGGTCGAGCGAATTCAAAGCGGGTGATCGGTTTTCGATTCAACCTGCGATCAACTATGAGGAGGGTCCTGTTGGTATCCTTTCCGCTCCGGGCTATTCCTACAGGCACATCGGTGGTGATTCGCAATACGTCATCATTCCAGCTGAGGTCATGGAGCGCGACTGTCTGCTACCGTTCAATGGGGAGGCCTACTATCACGGTTCTCTAGCCGAGCCGGTTTCATGTATCGTAGGCGGCTTCCACGCCAACTACCACACGAAGCCGGGAAGCTATGTCCATGAAATGGGCATTGTCGAAGGCGGTGCAATGGCGTTGCTCGCGGGCGTGGGTCCAATGGGGCTCGGCGCGATTGATTATGCCATCCATTGCGATCGAAAGCCGGGCTTGCTGGTGGTGACCGATATCGATACCGCTCGTCTTGAGCGCGCGGCTTCGATCTACACGGTCGTGGAAGCCAAGGCCAATGGGGTGGAGCTGGTTTACGTCAACACGGCCGAAGAGAGCAAGGGCGTTGACTATCTCAAGTCGCTCACGCCGAAAGGCGAAGGCTATGACGATGTGTTTGTTTATGCGCCGGTGGTTCCGGTTTTGGAGCAGGCCGATCAGATTCTCGGTTTTGACGGTTGCTTGAATTTCTTTGCCGGACCGACCCATCCTGAATTTTCGGCCACGTTCAACTTCTACAACGTCCACTATGCAGCCACGCATGTGGTTGGCACCAGCGGCGGCAACACCGATGATATGCTGGAGTCGCTCAAGATGATGGAAGCGGGAAAACTAAACCCGTCTACCATGATCACGCACGTCGGCGGACTTGATGCAGTGATTGAAACCACACTCAATCTCCCGAACATTCCGGGCGGAAAGAAGCTGGTCTACAACAATGTCAGTATGCCACTGGTGGCGTTGGATGATCTGAAGGGAATGGAAGGCGAGTTTTATCAGAGTTTGGCGGAAATAGTTGAGAAGCACAACGGGCTCTGGAGTCCGGAAGCTGAGCAATACGTATTGGCCAACGCGCCGAGTATCTAGGAACTGGCCGGGCAACCGTTTGTTGGCCAGTGTGAATCTCTTAACTTTCTAGGATCGACCTCTGCTTTGAGGGAGAGCCAATCTTGACCTGCACATTAAGTCGCGTTACAAATACCCCATCAATCCCGGAGTGGGTATGTGCTTTTTCGGGTTTCTTTTCAGGGACACTTTATCGAGGAAATTTCAAGATGGGGAAAAAGCGCTTTTTTGCGAGCCATTCAAAGTCTAGCGCCATGGTTGTTAGCTTGGCAATTCATGCTGTTCTCATTGTTGTGGCCATCTCATTTGTAGCGGTCAAGGTGATCATTATGGAAGATCCAACTTTTGAGGCCAAGCGGGTGAAACGTCCAAGGATGCCGCCGAAAAAAATCCAGGTTCCAGTGGACGTGAAAAAACGAAAACCAAAACCCCGACTGCGCAAGCGGATCGTGGTCAACAAAAAGAACTTCACCGACATCAAGATGCCGGAGATTACCGGAATCAAAGGCGGATTGGGCAACATGGGCGGCGACGGACTCGGAAGCATGGGGTTCGATGTAGATATCGGGGATCTGTTTGGCGGCAACAAATCCATGGGCAACGAGCTCACCGGTACATTCTACGACCTGAAACAGACCAGCAAGGGCCGACCAACAAATATAGATCAGGGCGGGTTCTATGCGGCTCTTGCAGCTTTTGCCAAGGGTTGGAATAAGGGCCGACTGGACGAATATTTTCAGGCACCAAAAAAGAAATACGCCTCCTTTTTTATGATTCCAACGATCTCGTCGTCCAAAGTTACCGAAGCATTTGGAGTTTCGGATTCGGTTAAAGCGGTCTTCTGGGCAGCCTATTACGAGGGGCATATTGCCGCTTCGGAAACCGGGCACTACCGCTTCCTGGGCTATGGAGACGATATTCTGCTGGTGCGCGCCAACAAACGGTTGGTTCTGGATGGAAGCTTTGAGCCATATAGGCCGGCCCTAAAAACAAATTGGCGAAGCGATGCCGAAAACAACCGGAGATATCCTATTGGGAGAGAGCGGTTGTTTATTGGCGACTGGATTAAACTAACCAAGGGTAAGCCGGTAAAAATAGAGGTGCTCCTAGGCGATGTTGGAAACATCTCTTCTTTCCAGCTGCTTATCGAGCAAAAGGGTGCAACGTACAAGCAGGCTTCCTATTCCTATAAGGATGGGGAGGAGACGATAACAAGTACCCGTCCAATTCTTCCGGTTTTCAAAACCAAAGCGATCCCTGATAATAAGGACTTGATTAGGCAGATGAAAATCAACCCCAACCAAACGACCCTTGAGGGGCCCGTGTTCGGGGTGAGCCAATAGGAGAAGGCCCAACGATGCACCATAATCAAGAAGCATGGCACGAACAGGGTGTTGTCATCACCGACGAAGTCGATCTTTTCCGTATCTCCGACGATGTGATCATTCATTCAGGATGCCGTATCACGGGAAAGCAAACCTCCATCGGTTCAGGTTGTACGATCGGGGCCGAAGCACCTGTTGTTCTCGAAAATTGTCAGCTTGGCCGAAATGTTGACTTGAAGGGCGGCTACTTTTCAGGCGCAACCTTTCTAGATGGTGTCAGCATGGGGAGCGGGGCACACGTCCGCGCCGGAACGATTCTCGAAGAGGAGGCGAACGGCGCGCATACGATCGGACTCAAGCAAACCATCCTTTTTCCGTTCGTAACCATGGGAAGTCTCATTAATTATTGCGACATCCTCATGGCGGGCGGTACCAGCCGAAGCGACCACAGTGAAGTGGGCTCCTCCTATGTTCACCTTAACTATACTCCGCATCAGGATAAAGCAACCGCATCACTTGTTGGCGATGTTTCTCAGGGAGTGTTCCTGGATAAGAAACCCATTTTTTTGGGAGGGCAGGGCGGCTTGGTCGGTCCCGTCCGCATCGCCTACGGCACGGTCGTTGCCGCGGGGGCCGTCTGTCGACAGGACATTGATACAGAAAACCAGTTGCATATCCCTTCGTCACCGAGGCCAGACACTCGCTTGTATGAAACGGGAAGGTATCGGGCGATTGACCGAATCGTTAAAAATAATCTGCTCTATATTGGAAATATCATTGCGCTCAAGGCGTGGTATCGCAATGTGCGAAAAACCTTCATGTGTCGCGATGAGTTTGATCACGCATGCTACAAGGGCGGGGTAAGAAATCTCGACTTGGTGCTGGCCGAACGCATCAAGCGTTTCGGCGGATTTGCCGAAAAGGTGGAGAAGGCTCTCCATAGCCCGGAAAAACAGGGCGGAGAAACGGATGGAATGATTGCATCTCAGCGACGTTTTATCGCCGCATGGGAGGCGATGGAGTTTGAGCTGAAGCAATCCGAATGGGCCGAAAATACCGAGGCCAAGGAATCCTTCCTCTCTATGCTCGAAAACGTCCCGG
>JAUXGY010000054.1 GCA_030621805.1 Kiritimatiellales bacterium
TGGTAGCGGAGTGCGATTCGGAGCTCTCCGTATTCTCCAACCTCCAGAGTTTGCATTTGAATGGAGCGGTCTCCCGAGTCTGCGAGAGCCTCGACCGAGGCGGAGAGATTGGCGTGGAGTAGAGTATGGAGGACGGAGGTGTCGGAGGTTTGGGCCTGGTTGTATTTGCCCCCGGCGATCAGGGTCCAGGTTTTCAGCCCCTTACGACCCAGGGCTCCGAGGAGGTCGAACTGGCAGTCGTTGGCAAAGCGGTTGAGGTTGGCCTGATTTGCGGCATACCCAATTTCATAGGGCGTTTCGGTTTCCACGGCGCACGCAATGAACAGGGCTCCCAGAATCTGTTCTGTCGCATGCGTGGCATTGATCAGTAACTGGTCGTCCTCGGCAAAAAGTTGGATGCGTTGTTGGCGGTATGACCAGAAAGAAAAGGCAACCACGCCTGCCGTGTAGACGACCACCGCCAAGAAGAAGGGAATATAATATTTCCGTTTTATGACGGGAGGAACGCTCATGTCAGGTTATCCGTGGTGGTTTGATATTTTATGGAATGCCCAAGTTCCTCAAGCAGGTGGTTGATCTCGGCTTTAAGCTCAAGTGTCCGGCGTTCACGGCCGCGCATAAGCTGATTGAAGCGTTCCATGTCTTCGAGCGTGCGCTTCAGACGCTCCTCGGCCTGACGTTGTTCGGTAACATCGCGCCAGATCCCCAGTACGCCAACCGCACGCCCCGTGTCATCGTGTAGCGGGATCTTACTTGTTTCGCGCCACCCGACGCGGTTATCGGGCCGCAGAAACGAGTGCAGGTCGTTGAGCTGAGGTTGGTTCGTGAGGATCACCCGCTGGTCGCTCTCAACCATATGCGCTGCGGTTTTAGAGTCGAAAAGGTCATACGGTGTTTTCCCGATCACCTCCGCCTCGCGATCGAGCCCGGCCTCCTCAACAAAGTCCTTGTTGCTTCCAAGGTAGACCGAGTCTTTATCCTTCCAGGACACAGACATTGGGATGGTATTCATGATTAACTGAAGCATTTTCTGTGATTCGCGGAGCGCAGTTTCCGCCTGTCGCCTGCTGCCGATGTCGCGCGCAACGCCAATGATCGCCTTGCGGTTTTTCCAAAAGCCTTGAAAAAAATTCATTTCAACGGCAATGGTTTCACCGTCTTTGGTTTGCAGGGGGAGGTTGCTGGCCGTCGAGATCTGGGATCGCATGAGGGCAATCACTTGATAGGCTTCGGAGCGCATTTTTTCTGAATAGAGTTCGAATAGACTCATTGAGCGCAGCGTGTCGAGCCCGTATCCCAACCGCTGTTCAACGGAGGGGTTGGCGTGGAGCAGGTTGCCGTTCATATCGCACACGAGCAGAAAATCGTCGATGGTTTCAAACAGGTTTTGGAAGTTATGTTTCTCTTCGATGAGGGCTTCTTCAATCGCTTTGCTATCTGAGATATCCTGCATAAAACCATCCCAGATCAGCCCTCCATTTTCCCGGTGGGGCACGGCACTGATGCGAAGCCACTTCAGGTTTCCTGAAAGATCCAGTGCCCGGATCTCGAGATCCACCGTGGTCAGCGCTTCCATAGCTGCCCGCTGGGCCTCCTGAAGTATCGGGAGGTCGGACTCATAGATGTGGGCGAAAGCCAGCTGGGCATCCTGAAGCACCCGTTCCCTTTCAATGCCCATGACCCGTTCGTAGCCCTCGGTGATATAGTTGAATGAGAACTGATTTTCGGGTGTACAGACCAATTGGAAGAGGATTTCATTGGGCAGGTTATCGCCCAGCTTCTGGATGTGTTTCTCACTTTTATCCAACGCATCCGCTTTACGTGAAAGGGCGTTGTATAGTTGCCGGAGTCGAAGCAAGATTCCCGCCAGCAACAGGGTGCTGAAGGACAGCACCGCAATGATCACCCGGTCGGTTGAAAGGTGATCGAGCACGGAGGAATCGGTTACCACGGCGAATGCATATGTTGGAGCCGCCGCTGTCATCCCCGCAGTGAGAAGGACAAGATTTTGAGTGGGTTTCCGGAGCGTAAACGGCATGGATTTTCTTCCTAATAAACTCGGCCAATATAACGGGATTGCTCGGTTTAATCAAAAGGAAAGCAAGGCTTCATGCAGTTCACATAGCGGAAGGCCGACCACGTTGGTGTATGAACCCTTGATGGAGCGAACCATGTGTGCCGCGCCTCCTTGTATGGCATAGGCTCCGGCCTTGTCCATGGGATCTCCAGAGGCCACATAGGCTTCGATCTCCAGTCGGTTTATGATTCGGAAAACCACCTCGGTGACAACGGAAAATACCACGGTGCGCGTGGTGTTCTTAACGCAGACTCCGGTTATCACCATATGCATATTGCCGGACAGGCTACCGAGCATTTCCTCCGCATGGGCGGCATCGGTGGGTTTCCCGAGAATGGTGTTGTTCTGCACGACAATGGTATCCGCCGCAATAACGAGACCCCTGACTTCCACGGCGCAGGCCTTTTCCTCCGCCAAACGTTCGGCAAAGGCACGCGGTTTTTCGTCGGGAAGCGGGGTCTCATCGATTTCCGGAACGACAACACGGAAGTTCACCCCCAGCGAGGCGAGCAACTCGCGTCGCCGGGGCGACGCGCTAGCCAGAATCAAAGGGTCGTTGGTTTCCATGAACGAAAGCGTATTAGTAGGTTTCGAGTTTGCTACCGAGGGATTGAAGTTCGGTTTGCATGGTTTGGAATTTTTTCATGTTTTCTTCCGAACGATCCGGCTGGGTTGCCAGCCAGTCCTGAAGTTCTTTATCTTTGCTTTCGAAGGAGGCCTTGAGTTCCTTATATTCCTTTTGCTGAGCCTCGCTTAGTTGGCTCACGCGGAAATCCTGCAACTCTTCTTCTGATTTTGAAATTAATTCCTCAAGGTCTGCTGCCCGCTGTTGGGCGTCCGCAACCTCTGCCTTCGCCGCTTTGCTAGCCGCCTTTTGCTTGGCCATCGTTGCATTGAGCGCATCGAACTCGGCACGGGCTTCGGGGCTTAGCGACTCAGCATATTTGGCAATGGCCGCCGGTCTATTGGAGAACAACGCTTGCAGTTCCCCCTGGAAGCTGGCCGGGGTCTTGTCACGTCCCGAACCCAGCCGACCGAGCTCGGTCTCGCCGTCATCGTCGAGCACGACAAAGGTCGGAAAGCCCTGCACGCCATACTCCGTCTGGAGCGCCTCGTTACGTGCAACATATTTTTCCGGCACCCGGCTTTTATCGCTCGGGAAATCGAGCAGCACCATGATCAGGTTATTGGTCGCGTAGGCGGCCCACTCCGGCTGGGTGAAGACGTTTTCTTCCATCACCTTGCACCAGCCGCACCAGTCCGATCCCGAAAAATCCAGCAGGATGGGCAGTTTTGTTTCGGCGGCAAGTTTTTTGGCGGCATCCAGATCCATCGTCCATTTCCCTACCGTTGCACCATCAAGGTCGGCTTCGACTTTTGCGACCGCCGCCTCCATTTTCTCGGGCACTTGAGCCAGTCCGTTTAAGGGGGTTGCCAGCAGGGTGGCGGCGATCCATAGTGAAGTTGATTTATTCATTAGTAGTCTCCTGGGTTGGTTTGGTTTGGATTACGGTTTCTTTTCGATGGGTCGAGAGTTTTTAAATGAATATTGGTCACGGTTCAACATTTCCTCTTCTATTTCACCAGGCGATACGATGGATTTCCATGCAGAGATTTTCAAGCATCCGATCCGTGCATTTTTCGATTTCATGGCCCGACCTTTTGAAAGGGAAAAACGGGACAAGGAATAGATGCTGGCGGTGGTTCACACTGTCCTGAAGTATGAACCGGGCTTCTTTTCCGGTGGCGGGTTCCTTCACGATGGCCAGCATGCGGAAAGAGTCGGTCGAGTGGTAGGGAACCAGAAAAAGGGTTAGGGCGGAGAGCGTTTGCCTCGCTCCGTTTGTCTCCTTCTCATTAACAACGGCGACGTTCATTTGTAGGTCTGTTGCATCCAAATCCCCGGAAACGAATGAAAACATATCGCAGGCTTCTAGATGGTTTAGGCATCGCTGCTCCAGATAGGCTTGGTTCCGCGCATCGTTCTGCGGCCAGGATTCGCCATTGAGCTTGCCGGCAAAGACGAGGTTGGCATAGATGGTTTTACGGTGTTGCACGGAAGGATAGTCCGATACAGGGTTCAGATGGTTCCCCTGAAACGTGGAGGTACAGCCAGAGAGAGTGGCCAGAAGAATGGTGGCTCCCAAAATCGTTATCCATCCCTTCATACGAATTCCCCATAGTTGATCGTCTCCCTGCATTGTAGAGGCCTTGGTGCTGGATGAAAGCTTCCAATGACTAGAAGTTTAGGGTGCGGTGATCCCATTGTCCGATTCCCTTTCTCGGTTCTGGAGCTTCAGCCTATCTTTCGTTCAAGGTATGGCACACGACCCCAAAGGCTAGCGGGCAGTTGAAAAAAGTTGCCGGAGTTATCCCGAACAGGTCTTCATCGAGATACAGCACTACCATTACCTGCGGGGTTTACGATATAAAGCTCCTTGTTCACGGTTAAGCCTTCCTCTGGTGATTTACAGCACGCGGCAGGGTCTCTAGGAGTGTAGCGTTTTCGTTGCATGTGTTTCCAGCCACTCCAGGATGTCGTCCAGCACCTGGTTCTGTTCGGGTTCGTTGTGAAGCTCGTGATAGAGACCGTTCCAGATTTTCAAGGTGCACCGAGTATTCGCCTGGGCGGCAAAATCACGAGAGGCCTGAGCAGATGTGATCCGGTCGGCGTCGCCGTGCATCAGTAGCAGGGGCAATGGGAACTCGGCCGCGTGCTCCAGGTTCCATTGGCCGTAACGGAGCATATTCATCGCGAGGCGAGCACTTATCCGGTCGTGGGTTAATGGATCGTTCTGATAGGCTAGCACAACCTTTGGATCGCGCGAAAGCGCCGACGTCTCCAGCCCGTTGGGAATGGACAGGCTAGGCCACACGCCAACCATTGCCCGTAGCATCGCCAGCTTCCATGTGGGCGGTTTGGATGCCGTTCTTAACAAGGGAGCGGAGGCAATGATTCCTGCCAGATTCGGGTGCTCACGAAGGGCATAATGGATGACCAGGTTTCCACCCAAACTGTGGCCATAGAGAAAGCGCGGCAGACTCGGATAATGGAGTTTTACTTCGTTGAGCAGGGCGGAAATATCAGTCATCAAAGCCGCATAGTTCGGGGCATGGCCGCGCGATCCGTCGGATCTTCCGTGTCCACGCAGATCGAAGGTCATTAGTGCATATCCGGCATGATTGAAGGCCTCTCCCATATGGCCATACCGCCCACTGTGTTCGCCTAATCCGTGTACGAGGCAGATAACGGCTCTTGCCTCGGCATCCGGCCTCCAACCCCGGCCATGGAGCGCCAGTCCATCCTTGGATTCAATCTTGAATTCAAAGCGCGGCATGGTGCTTTTTCCTTGGATCTCGAAGAGAAACGTATGCCCAGACAAAGAGTCCCAGGAAGACAAGGTCATAGAAAACGAAAGGCTTCCACATGGCCGGAAGCCCGCCCGTGAAACAGTGAAAACACACAACGCTACAGTAGGATACCTTGAGCAGCATGCCAAAAGGAATCAGATTCCTATTGCCTTGCGGGCTCCTGGCAATCGCCAAGAACATGAGGGCGAATACCAATAGGAGGGCCGCCGGGAAATGAACATACCCAAAATGGTTGGGTGGTGTTACTTGAAACCGCTGGAACAGAGCATCTGCCGAGAACAGAAAAGCAATCCCCAGCAACCCGTCATATAGCGCCGCTATGATGAATAGTATTACTATCACTGACTTTTTCATCATGAACCTCCGTTTTGGATGCCTCGTCAGCCACTTATGCCTTAAAGATGCGTCGGAAGCCTGCGAAATATCCAGATAACTTATTTATGTCAGTCGACAAAATCACGTTTCGTTCAAAGCCGGGTAACTGCTCCTTTCAGTTCTTTTTGTGAGGTTCTTCCGCTTTGGATGTCGGGCTGATCTGTGCACGTACGACCTTACGAAGTTTCTTGTCGGGGGTAAGAATGAGGAGTTGGTCCGCTGGAGAAGGTTCAGCCGGCCTGTTTGAAGGTTTTCGTTTTAACCGGACAATCCACTCCGAGAAGTTCTCCTTGTATAGTTCGGAATCCTTGGCTTTCTCAGGATCAACAAGGGGCTGCATCGCATGCTTAAAGGATAGACTACGCTTTACCTCATTCAGATCCAACCGAAGTTCAATGGTGTCATCGTGCAGTGTGCCATAGAAGCGGATTTCAATATTCGGAACCTCAAACACGATTGAATCCCCGATCATCAGGCCCGGAAAGCTCACGTCTTTTTTCTCTCCTCCAAAATCTATCTCCCTTACCATCTGGACGTTGAAGTCCTTCTGTTTGATCTGGATCTCGCGTGCCAGCAGGTATTCCTTCGATGATAATTTCGCATCCGCAAACAGTTCCACCATGTCGAAACCTTCTTCTCCTTCGAGGGCTTCGTTCACCTGCACGGTATACCAACCTTTTATTTTCCGATATCCGCGCTGCCTGATCGCTCGCCGGTAGACCTGCAATCTCTCCTTGAAGGCTTTCAGGATACCGGGCGCATTCTCTTGGGTGATCTTGACCATCTTCCCGT
The DNA here is from genome assembly GCA_030621805.1 of Kiritimatiellales bacterium. Taxonomy (GTDB): domain Bacteria; phylum Verrucomicrobiota; class Kiritimatiellia; order Kiritimatiellales; family Pontiellaceae; genus Pontiella. Next base: position 6,617 of record JAUXGY010000054.1, read on the forward strand.
CAATATTCAGCAGAATAGTGACATTCGGAAACTTGATGGCAGTTTCCAGCGTGGAGATGGTTGACTTCACAGCCCGGTATCCCTGACCGAGTCTAAAAGAGGAAACATGGCTTACTTGCTCCAATGAGGGGACGACAGGTCGGATATTCGCACCCGTCTTTTTCTGATTCACGGCATCGGTGAGCATCTGATAAGTCTCGGTTCCTTGTAGAGCCTTGTTTGCCTCGGCACAGCCCACAACGACAGAGGACACTTCCGCACCCATCTTCACCAACCGCTCAACAACAGCGGGGTTGGTGTTGAACTTTGCCGCATACATCAAAGCCGTTGCTCTGTTTTTATCCCGAGCATTGAGATCCGCCCCCTTCTTCACCAGTAGCTCAACAACATCGGGATGCTTGTTAAACCTTGCCGCAATCATCAAGGCCGTTCTCCCCATTTTACCCCGCACATTGGCATCCGCCCCCATCTTCACCAGCCGCTCAATAACATCGGGATTCGTGTTAAACCTTACCGCAGCCATCAAAGCCGTTGCTCTGCGGTTATCCCGTGCATTGATATCCGCCCCCAGCTTCACTAGCCGCTCAACAACATCGGGATTGGGATTATCCTCTGCCGCAATCATCAAAACGGTACATCCATCATCCAGCTTGGCATTGACATCCGCCCCCAGCTTCACCAGCCGTTCAACAACATCAGGACTCATGTTACGCTCTGCCGCAACCATCAAAGCCGTCCAGCCGCCTGTAATCTCGGCACTGACATCAGCACCATTGGCCACGGCAGAGTTGACATCCTCCACCGTGGCAGTCTGCCAGAACTTTACTGAAAGGAGAGGATGCTCCCCCTAGGCAAGAGAACTGCATAACGAAAATAGTAGAGTAGAAATAACCATCGCTGTTTTCATTTTACTCCTCCTGTTTTCTTAATCCTGTCCATTTCTATTCTGTTGGTCTGGCTGTGCCGGGAGATTTTGTTTTCCCGGTCTTCATCAATTCTTTTCATACTTGCGGCGTAGCCTTGTTTCCAAGGGGCCAGATTCGGCTTGGTCATCGGATTTCTTGAGGTCGGAGGCTGCGGTTAATGTCCGGGCAAGCTCCATGTAGAGCCCAATCGGCCACAGGTTCGATCCCTTTGAGAATTCTTCGGGATCCTGTGACCATACGATTTGACCTGAGGAGTCCATCAATAACGCGCGCGCTCTTACCACGAACTGTTTTCCTTCCTGCTTGCCTTCGAAACGGGCAAACAGGATGTAGTCTGTTTTCGTTTTCCATTGCTTCCGCAATGCGTGCAGTTGTTTCGCCACTTCGGCCAGATTTTCCTCGACCCAGATGAATTCCGGGTAGTGGGGCGAGACGCTGGGCAGCATCCCCCGGCGTTCCAGCATGACACCAAGACTCTCCGCTATTTCATCGGCATACTGCCACGCATCATCGTCGTCGCTGGGATTTCCCAGCATGATGGGGCAAACCAGTACCGTTTTCCCGTGCAGTTTGAGTTGGGGTTCATCCGCTTGGCAGGACAAACCGGCCATCGTTGTGATCACGGCAACGATGGCGATATATTTTGTGCATGTCGTTTTCATTGTTCTTCCTCCTTAAGCAAGTTGTTCCGTCCACTGCTTTTTGCCTCCACCCGCTCGGCGGCGATGGTTTTGAGCTGTTTCATGTCGAGCTTTCCGGTGCCGAGGGCAGGCATTTCGTCGATCTGGAAATAGTTGTCCTTTCGTGGGTGCCAGAGGTTGGGAAGGGTGCTGTTTGTGACGAAGTCGCGCAGCACATCGGGATCGCCGGCCTCGTCGGTGTAAAGGACAACGAGCTGCTCGCCCTTGCGCTCGTGGGGTGCGGCGGTGACGTAGACGATTTGGCCGACGGCATCCAAACCCTGGAGCAACACTTCCTCCACCGCAAGGTGCGGCACCATTTCGCCGCCGATTTTGCTATAGCGCATGAGCCGGTCGACAAGGAAAATGAAACCGTCGGAATCGACGCGGCCAATATCGCCGGTGTTGTACCATCCGTCCTTGAGCACCTCGGCGGTTTTTTCCGGCTGGCCGAGATAGCCCTGCATGATGTTGGGGCCTTTTACGAGCAGCAGACCTTCCTTGTTTTCGCCCAGTTCTTCGCCGGAGTCGGGATGCACCACTTTGACGGTGACACCGGGAACCGGATGGCCCACGCTACCTTCCTTGAGACCGATTTGCCTGATACCGTCAGCATCGGCATCGGGAATGTTGGCGGATACGACCGGAGAAGCTTCGGTTGCGCCGTAGCCTTCCATTGGCCGGATGCCGAAACG
>JAUXGY010000080.1 GCA_030621805.1 Kiritimatiellales bacterium
ACAAAGGGATTCTTCGCTATCGGGGATATGCGATTGAGGAGCTGGCCAAAAAATCCACGTTCATGGAGTGCGCCTTTCTGATTCTTAACGGACACTTGCCAAGCCAGACGGAACTCAAGGTATTCGACCGTGGAATTTCTGATCAGGCGGGATTGCACTACTCGATGAAAAACAACTTTGATGGCTTTCCGGCCAACGCGCCTCCGATGGCGATCCTTTCTTCGATGCTCAACACGCTGGCGTGCTACAACTCGGAACTGTTGACGACAGAGCACGAGGGGGAAGACTTTGAACTGGTTGTGAGCAAGATTATTTCCAAGGTCCGGACCATTGCGGCCTGGACCTACCGGACGTCGCAAGGCCGCGCCTACATGCCGCCGAATCCGAATCTGAGCTACAGCGGAAACTTCTTGCACATGATGTTTTCCCAGCCCTTCGACGAATATAAAATCATTCCGGAAGTGGAAGCGGCCATCGACCTGTTCTTTGTTCTACACGCCGACCACGAGCAAAACTGTTCCACCTCGACCGTACGCATGGTCGGAAGCTCGCGCGCCAACCTGTTCAGCTCCGTGGCGGCTGGCGTCGGCGCATTGTGGGGCCCGCTGCACGGCGGGGCCAACGCGGCCGTGATTGATATGTTGGAAAATATTCATTCCAACGGCATCAAACTCAGCGATTACGTGGATGCGGCGAAAGACAAGAAAAACGACACCAAGCTCATGGGCTTTGGACACCGCGTCTACAAGAGTTTCGACCCGCGTGCCAAGATTCTGAAAACCCACGTGGACAGTGTTCTTGAAGCGCTAAAAATCGATGATCCATTGCTCAACATTGCGCGGGAACTCGAAGAGGTCGCCCTGCACGATGAATATTTTGTGTCACGTAATCTTTACCCGAACGTTGACTTCTACAGCGGCATCCTGCTGAAGGCGATCGGCATTCCGGTGGACATGTTCACTGTTATGTTCGCGATTGGCCGTATGCCGGGCTGGATCTCTAACTGGCGTGAAATGCTCAGCCACAATCAGCGGATCTGCCGTCCGCGCCAGATTTACACCGGCGAAAACCTCCGCCCGTACGTGGCCATTGGCGATCGCTAAGCGGGGAGGGATCGATCGAAGATCGCTTTGGCCGTACGGTTGCCTACGAGATAGAGGGCAATCAGTGCCAGAGCGATTCCTCCGAGGTGTTCGGCTCCATGCTGGATAGAGATCACATTCACCATGCCGATTAGAAAGTAGTAGGCGGTCGCTGCTTTGTAGGCGAGCAGGGAGAAGCGTACCAGGCTGTAGGCTAGCGATGCGTTCACCACTGCGAGTATGGCGATAGCGGCAGGGGTTGAAAATTCGGGCATCATTAGAATAGCCATGGCGGCTCCAATGAGATGGAGCATGGCCAGCAGGCGGATCCCCCGGGCGTGGAAGCGAATCTTTTTTTCATCGGACGTAAGCGCCTCCCTTTTTTTATCCTGTTCAATTCCACAAACAGGACAGTGCCCGTCTCGGGGTTCCGCTTTGGTGAGGCAGCTTTTGCATTGCTTCATATTGTTTCTCCTGCCTGAAAAGGTGAACGGGCCGCCAAGGGGGATTAGGCGACCCGTTCTGTGGGGTGGGTGTTTCTAGGGGAAATGGTTTAAAATCTGCTCAAAAAGGAGCCTCCCGTATTGGCTATGTGAGAGAAGATAGAGCATCACCCCCGACCTATCAAGAACAAAAACAGTACTATTTAGTTTTATCGGATCTGCACAAAGGGGGTTCAGAATTTACCCGGCATGGAAAAGGATTGACCCGACAGGATGGCGGTCTTAGCCTCTCTTCCAATGTAAAAACTACACGAAACCAAACGATGAGGCAGTTATGAAAATTTTGAATGCAATGTTGACCTGTGGCCTGATCATCACTTTGGCGGGGTGCGCCACATCGTCCAAGGTTCAGGAAATGATCGATGCATCCCAGCAGGATTTCTTGAAAAAAAGCACACAGAATGCTGACTCGATCAATGTGCTGAAGAAAACCGCTAAGGATTCGTTGGAAAAAGACAGCGAACATACCTCCATTATGCGAGATCTAAAACAACAACAGGAAGAAGCCATGGCGGTCCTGAAATCATTACAAGCCGCTGTGGAGGCCGCGAAGGTGATGTCTGCAAGTAGCGTCGTTACCATGTCAGAGATGAAAGAAACGGTGGGAGGGAATAAGGTCTCCATGGACACCCAGTTTGAAAGAATGCACGCTATTGACGATCTATACGAAAAGGTAATGCTTACCCACTTCCAGATGATTGCCGATAGCGCAAATTCCGCAATCGCCTCATTGCAGGCCGATAACAAACCTGATGAAGCCGATACCGTTATTCAAAGAAAGCCCATTTCGCTGGACGAACTCATTGAAATAGTGCCCCCCGACACCTCGGTTACGACCAATGCGGTATCCACAGAATAGCTGGGCGATCCTGTGCCAAAGGAAAACGATATGGAAAGACAACGCATCGCCCACATAGAAAGAAGCACCAAGGAGACACAGATTGATCTGATGTTGAACCTGGATGGGCAGGCGAACTATGCTATTTCAACCGGCATTCCGTTTTTTGACCACATGCTCGACCTGCTGGCCAAGCACGCGCTGTTTGATTTAACGATCAAGGCGACGGGCGACATCGACGTCGACTATCACCATCTCGTCGAAGACGTCGGCATCGTGCTTGGGGAAGCCTTCAACGAAGCGCTAGGTGACCGCAAGGGCATTAACCGCTATGGCTTCTGGGTGTTGCCCATGGACGAAGCGCAGGCGCAGGCTGAGGTATGCCTAGATCTCGGCGGCCGTCCGGCTTTCGTCTACACCATGGAGCACGACCAAAAATATATCCGCGACTTTGACGTCACCATCATCAAACACTTCTGGCGCTCGTTCTGCGACTCCGCCAAAATGAACCTGCATATCGAACTCAAGTTTGGCGAAGACCTGCACCACTGCATCGAAGCCATCTTCAAGGCCACCGCCCGCGCCCTGCGCATGGCCTGCGCCGCCGACCCGCGAGCGCTCGACCTAATTCCGTCGAGCAAAGGCCGGATCGGCGCATAAGCAAGCTGTGGAATTCCTTTCCCAATATGCTGCACTCGATCTGTTTTGGATCGGGCTGAGCCTTTTTCTGATTGGAATGAGCAAGGGCGGGTTTCCGGTCGGAGCAATTGCGCTGCCGATTTTGATCCTCGTCTGCCCATCGCAAGCGCAGGCGGGCTTTATGCTTCCGGGCTGTCTTGCCCGCCAAAACAGAGGAAAGGACTCTGGCTAACGCGCATTCCTTCTCCCGTGCAATCGGGACGAAAACAAAAGCAAGCATTCGGGGCTGGTACGGCTTGACCGGAACGCCCCGAATATTTTTTGAGGGAGGATCTTCCTTGTAGGGGTTTTGAAAGGGCAACGAATTCGTATTTGTTGTGTTCATTCCCATAGGCCACGTCTAAACTGCGCCCCATTCTTTTTATAGGATTTGGCATATGATCGGCATTATCGACTATGGAATGGGGAATCTCGGCAGCGTTTCGAACGCCTGTCGGTTTCTGGGGCTGGACGCGAAAATTATCACTCGCAAGGAGGAGATGGATTCCTGCCGTGCGGTGGTGCTTCCTGGCGTGGGAGCTTTCGGCGATTGCATGAACCATTTGGTTGAGCACGACTTTGTTCAGGCCATCGAGGGATGGGTTCAGTCAGGGAAGCCATTCATGGGGATCTGTCTTGGTTTGCAGGCGCTTTTTGAGCGCTCGGAAGAATCGCCCGGTGTTTCGGGGCTTGGGATTTTCGAGGGGTCGGTGAAGCGCTTTGATCTGCCCAGGGAACTGAAGGTGCCGCAGATTGGTTGGAACCGGATCCATGAAGTCCAGCCGGACTGTCCAATGTTTGCCGGGATCGACAAGGGCTCATTTTTCTACCTGGTACATTCCTACTATGTCTGCCCGGCCGACGAATCCATCGTGGCAGGCCGGACGGAATACGGAATCGACTATTGCTCCTGCGTCTGGAAGGACAACGTATTTGCCACTCAGTTCCATCCGGAAAAATCGCAGGCCGCCGGCTTGCGCATGCTGAAGAATTTCTGGGATGGGACGGATGCGGGATAACCCCGTATTTTATGCGTGAGCCGGGATCGCTAAACGGGTATGTTCCAGTAATTAAAGTAAGATTATGAGCTTAAAAACCCGAATCCTTTTGATCCTTGTTGCTACGTCGTTTCTCGCTGCGGTTATAACCGGGGCGTTGCTTGTTTTTCTGATTCAACTTTTTGGGGAAATTTCATTCGAGGGCAATAGCGGCTCAGAGCTGACGGTGCTTGCGGTTGCCATGTACCTCCTTGCCGGGCTGTTCATTCTTGGGGTTCTCTCCGTGTTACTGAACAAAATGGTCATCATTCCGGCCGTGGAGCGGGAGATGCTGGAAAATGAGCGTGAAATGCTCACCGAACAACTACACCACTCCCAGAAGATGGAGGCGGTCGGGCGCTTGGCGGGAAGCATTGCGCACGATTTTAACAATCTGCTCACCATCATCGATGGCTATTCCAGTCTGATCATTGCCGACCCGGAGTCGGAGGAAACCGGGCAGCATGCCCATGAAGTGGTCGAGGCTGCGCGCAAGGCCTCGTTCATTACCCGCAAGCTCCTTAGTTTTAGCCATAAGGAACAGACGGAACCCGTTGTCCTCGACCTCAATATTACGCTGGCGGATACGGATAAAATGCTTTCGCGCTTGATCGGGGAGAAAGTCCAACTCATTACCCGCTTTTCTTCTGAGCCGATCTACGTTAAGGCCGACTCGATACAACTGGGGCAGGTTCTAATGAACCTCGCCGTGAATGCCCGCGATGCCATGCCCAATGGAGGGCGCATCACTATCAAGACCGATTTCCAGATGATCCATGATGGGGAGCGGCGCAAACCCGATAACTTTCCTGCGGGAACCTATGCCAAGATCTCGGTTCGTGATACGGGGCAGGGGATCGACCCCGAGAAGGTGGATCAAATTTTTGAGCCCTTCTTCACCACGAAGGAGTCAGGAAAGGGCACGGGGTTGGGTTTGTCGATCGTCAAAACTATCATCAAACAGACCGGCGGATTTATTGATCTGATTAGCAAGCTCGGCGGCGGAACCACCTTTATGATTTATCTCCCTCTTGCTGAGCCGGAGGAGGACGTTCTGGTTGACGCGGTCACGGCTGAACCCTCCGCTCAGGAGAAATCGGATTCTATTGCAACGGCGGTGGCGTTGACCGAGGAGCTGGCGGGACAAATTATTCTGCTGGTGGAAGACGATCCTATGATTCGCGGGCTTGTTTCCCACACGCTGGAGGCGCAGGACTACAAAGTACTTGTGGCCGACGATGGATGGGAGGCCGTGCAGCTTGCGCGGAAGTATGACGGAACGATCAACCTGCTGTTCACGGATGTTGTGATGCCCGGCCTCGGCGGCGCGGAACTGGCGATGGCGGTGCGGGAGCTCCATCCGGAAATCAAGCTGCTCTTTATGTCTGGATACTCCCGAGCACAAGTCACCGAAGAAGGGGTTCCTCCCGATGCCGCCCTTCTCGAAAAGCCCTTCACGCCCGACAAGGTCATTTTGATGGTGCGCGACTTACTCGCTGGCGAAGCATCTTAAACCGCCGCAGCTTATAAAACCAACAGGACATTGATATGAAAAGACACGTTCTTGCTATTCTTATGACCCTCTCGGGGGTTCTCCATGCCGTGCCGCCGCAGGATCTTCCACAAGGTCCCGGCCCCGACCAAAACCTAAAGCTCAAAGCGCCCGTGTCGCGATGGGACGATGCGCTGCCGCTTGGTAACGGTTTAATGGGGGGGTTGCTCTGGGGCGAAGGAACGACGCTGCGCCTTTCGCTCGACCGTGGCGACCTGTGGGACGAGCGCACGCATGGTGAAAAGGAGTGGTGGGGGAAATACACCTATGCTAAAGGCAAAGAAATGATTGATGCCGGAACGCCGGGGGTGGTCAATGGTTGGTGGGATGGGCCATACAATGGCGTTACCCCGACTAAGCTTCCGGGGGGACGGGTGGAAATCAATCTGGCTCCTGGAACAAAGCTTGAATCTTTCGAGCTGAATCTGTCCACGGCCGAGGGCTGGGTGCATCTGGAGGATAAAACCAAGGTGTCGGCTTTTTTTAGTGCGGACGAGCATGTGGCTTTGATGCGTATTCCGGGAACGGCACCGCTATCGTATGAGCTTATTCCATCCGGAGCGGCACCCGCCGGGAAGGTCGGCCCCAGTAGTGGCGGTGCCGTCAAAAAGCTAGGTTACCCCGCAGCGGAGCATGGGCAGGAAGGCTTGACCAAGTGGTATGTGCAGGATGCCGTAGATGGCTTTCAATATTGCGTTTGCATCCAGGCCCGGCGTGTCGGGAATGAAACCTTGCTGGCGATCGCTGTGACTTCCTCCAATGACAGCGGCTCGCCGCTGGCGTTGGCGCGTAAACGGTGCCAAGGCGCCTTGAGCAAAGGGTATGCCGCCATGCTCAGGCCCCACATGGCGTGGTGGAAAACATTTTGGAAACAATCAGCGGTTTTACTTCCAGCCGAAGACGCCCACATTCTCAGACAATACTACATCGTGCAGTATTTCCATGGCGCTGCTTCGCGCCGGGGTGCTCCACCGATGCCGCTGCAAGGGGTCTGGACGGCGGATAATGGCGGACTGCCTCCGTGGAAAGGAGACTACCACAACGATCTTAACACCCAGATGACCTACATCGCCTACCAGAGTGCGGGGCATTTTAACGAAGGGTTGGGCTACCTCGATTTCCTCTGGGATCGGCGAAAGGTATTCCAGGATTTTGCCCGGGATTTCTACGGCACAAAAGGATTGGCATGTCCCGGCGTGATGTCGCTGGCCGGGCAACCGTTGGGCGGTTGGGGGCAGTACAGTATGTCGCCCACCATGAGTGCGTGGAGCGCCCATCTTTTCTATCTACATTGGCGCTACACCATGGACGAGAAGTTTCTCCGCGAACGCGCCTACCCGTGGGCATCGGGTGTGGGCGAGTGTATGCTGGGATTGCTGAAGCCGAACAAGGACGGCATTCTCGTGCTCCCGCTTTCTTCTTCCCCGGAGATTTTCAACAATAGTGCGCAGGCTTGGCTGGAGCCCAACAGTAACTATGACCTAATGTGCTTGAAGATGCTTTTCCTGTCACTCCAGGAAATGGCCGAGGCCAGCGGGAAAAAGAACGAATCAAAAAAATGGGCCGAGGCCGCGACCGGATTGGGCGACTACCACACGGACGACAGCGGAAAACTTTTGCTGGATCGGACAACGCCCCTGCCCGGAAGCCACCGCCACCTCTCCAACTTGATGGGATTGCATCCCTTCAACCTGATCACCATCGAGGGCGGGGAAAAGGATCGGAAATGCATTGAGGCATCCATCGCGGATTGGGACTCGAAGGGAACGCAGGCTTGGACGGGATATAGTTTTTCCTGGTATAGCTGTCTGCGAGCACGGGTAGGGCAGGCGGAAGCAGCACTACGCTATCTGGAC
>JAUXGY010000085.1 GCA_030621805.1 Kiritimatiellales bacterium
CTTCCCCTACCAACGATTTCAGCTTCGAGCGCTCCTCCGAGATGAACGTCAGTTCGGTTGTGATCTGTCGATGCACAGCACCGAGCCGGAGTCTGGATGGAGCAATCCCGCAGCAACCAGTAGAAGCGTTGTTTTCCCACAACCGCTCGGTCCCTGCACCGTCGCTATTTCACCGGGGCGGATCGTTAGTGAGAAATCCTGCACGGCCTGAATGGTTGCATTCTTGCGGAGGAATGCTTTCGAGATATTTACGATCTTCAGCACGGTTATTCCTCCCTCAAAATATCAGCGGGATCCTGCGCGGCAGCAAACAGTGAAGGAAGCCATCCAGCCATAATCGATAAGAGCACCGCCCCGGAGACCAATCCCAGCAAACTGTATGCGGGAAACAGCATTGAAAACAAGTCCATATCCCCTGCCTTAAGAGCAATCAACAACGGTCCAAACACTCCGCCAACCAGTGCACCGCAAAAACCAAGCAACCCCACCTTCAGCATGATGAGCGTCACAATTCCGCGCGTGTGCATCCCGAGAGTACGCAACAAGGCGATTTCATAACGCCGCTCCTTTACGTTTGAAAAAACTAAAAGAGAAAGCCATATAACCGAGATTAAGATTACCCCCGGAACCAGTACGGCACCAAAGGATTCCTGCTCTCTGCGCATGACATCACGATGCCGTTCTTCCTCAGCCAGTGCCACACGGGCTTCCTCCGCGGCACGGTAGCGACCTTCGGCGCGGGTCAACGCCTTGTCGGAGCCCGACTCTATTACTTTTGTATTCGGAAGAATTTTAATAATCTCCTGACGCACCTTTCCTATGTCCGCCCATGCGCACGCGCATTCCAAGGCGAGTATGCCATTAATCCGCCCTTCCTTATCCAGCAAGATTTGAGCCTCTGCAAGATCCAGCCAGATGGTGATATCATCCATATTCCCGCGTTCTGTATGAACCTCCCCCACACTGAACCGCTGGCCCAACAGCATGAATACATCGGATTTCTTCAGCCCAATACTCTGAGCCAACTCATATCCGAGTACTGCGGTTCCGGGTTCGACCGCATGGATGAGATTTCCCATTTTGCTCTTTTCAGCGATCGGAACTTCATCCTTAATTCCCATTAGCAACACCTTGCGCTTTTGCTCGGGCCAATCCACTTTCTGTTGCAAACTAGGCAGTAGGTGACGTACCGTCACCAAGTGGTTGCTCGCCAAACGATATACATACTCCTCCGGCATGGTTGCTTCGGCAAAACCCCGAGCATAGAACTCGCCCATATCCTGTTCCTGGGGAAGAATCAGAACGTTGAAACCCAGTTTCTTCATGATTACCCGATAGTCTTCCTCAAGCTGAGCCACGCGAACCTCGGTTTCCTGTTGTTTCTGTAGCAACAGGCTTTCCGTGCGCACATCGTAGAGTTTTAACGAAGCCAACGTGGCAGAAAGGCAACAGGCCGCTACCCCGACAGAAATCATGCTGAGCATTCCATTCATACGGCTATGAACTAACTCTTTAAATATTAAACGAACCCGCGACATCATTTACTCTCGTCCTTTTTCTTTCCTAATACGATGTAGCTGAACACACCCAGAACGACCGCAAGTGCTCCCCCCAGAATGAGCAAATTGCGCAACAGCGGATTCGTAGAGATAGCCGCAGTACCTGACTCCTGAACATCTGCTGGCGTATTTTCAGCTTCGGTAGTCGAAAGAGGGATGAACTGTGCATATCCCGTTAACGGGGGCATGGATGCATCGAATCCAATCAGATTATCAATGTATTTATCCCAGTCGATGGGTATCAACAGATCCATCCCCGGATTGGATTCCTTGATTTCACAGGAGCAGGAACCCGTCATAAATTTGGTTGCTTCGGTAATATTGTCCTCCGAAAGGGCTCCCTCCGAAAACGAAGCAAGTTTCCGCCCGCGCCCAAAAATGGGGAAGATCACAGGTTCCTGTGACGCTGGATTTAATGCCGGATCGGAATTTAACAGAATTCGAATCAACAGCTCTTCATTGGGATCCTCCCGCGAAAACCGGAGGATCGAAAACTCGATCCTCAAGTCATCGGGTCTAAGCTCCAGAAGGCGCATATCTTCCGGCTCAAGCTCAGGAAGTTTCACCTCCATGGCCAGTTTATCCAGCTGCGTCCGGAGTTGTTTTTCAGTGGCATCATCTTTCTTCCGATTGCCTGACTCCAACAACAACCAGACGGCTGATTCACCGGATATTAGACGCCGGGCCAATTCACGCCGCACGGGAGAGTCAACCAATTGATTCAACGTATCCGTGGTCAGGGGTTCGTCCATTACCACCACAGAACCTTCCGAATGTTTTTTTGGAAGCACCGCTACGATTCGTGGCAACAGACCTTCCGAAACAATCCCTCGTCGGCGTATCGCTTCCGCAACCCGTGGGTCGGTCATATTCACCCGCATGGTATTCAGAGCGCCCCGTTCAGCATACCGATTCAAAAACGTATCTGCTTCGTCCACTTCGACGGCCTGCTCGCCATCATGCATCAGATAGATGGTATAGGGATCAACCGTCCACAGTTCGAGAGCATAGCGGAACACCGGAATACTGCATGCGAAACTCCCGGCGGCGACGACCCAAAACGAGAACCCAAGCAGGAATGTCTTAATGTATGCTTTCATTAAATTGCCTTATTTTCCCCGAGAGCGTTCGCGCTGCAGGTTCCCGTGATACCGGTTAATTCCGCCCGTCATATTGATTCCTTTTGAAAACCCGTTTTGGTCGAGGATTTCAAGAGCCTTCCGACTTCGGATGCCAGCGGCGCAGTATGCCACGATGGTTTTATCGCGGAATGCCACCAGTTCGCCTAGCCGTGCGGGCAACTGGCCAAGCGGGATCAGCGTCGATTTGCCCAAGCCGGGAACCGCCCGCGTTTCGACCTCTTCGCGCACATCAAGCAAAAGCAAGTCGTTGCGGGTTTCCATCAGCTGGAGGATTTCTTCCGCCGTCATTTCCACAAACCCGCCTGGCTCCATCAGATTCCCACAAAACTCATCATAGTCGACGAGCCCGGTAATGGTCGGAAGGTCGCCGCAAACCGGACAAGCCGAATTACGGGCCACACGCATGCTGCGCCACTCCATGGCGAGAGAGTCGAACAGCAACAGACGGTTGACCAGCGGTTCACCCATGCCGAGAATGAGCTTGAGCACTTCGGTCGCCTGCGTCGCACCGATTTGTCCGGGTAGCACCCCCAGCACCCCGGCCTCTGCACAGTTGGGCACTTCACCTGGATTGGGCGGCACGGGAAACAAACAACGATAGCAGGGACCGGCAGGATGCGCGAAAACCGAAACCTGCCCCTCGAAACGGAAAAGACTTCCATAAACGTTTATTTTTCCAAACAGGACGCACGCATCGTTTACGAGGTAGCGAGAGGCAAAGGTATCCGTGCCGTCGAGCACATAGTCATAGTGGGTAAAAATCCGCTCGGCATTTTCGGCGGTCAACCTTTCATGGAAGGCTTCAATCTGTACGTCCGGATTGAGTGCAACCAACCGCTGTGCGGCGGCTTCCACCTTGATGCGCCCGACATCCTCATCCGTATACAGGACCTGTCGTTGAAGGTTGCTCTCATCGACGCGGTCAAAATCGACCAATCCCAGATGGCCGATCCCGGCCGCGGCAAGATAGAGGGCGGCCGGGCAACCCAATCCACCGAGGCCTACCACTAGCACACGGGCAACCAGCAGTTTTTCCTGCCCATCCAATCCAACTTCAGGGAGAAGGAGGTGACGGTGATAGCGGTTCAGTTGTTCCTTGGAAAGCATCCAGTCGTTATCCTCCGGCGATAGGCGACATCAGTGTTATCGTGTTACCATCCTGTAAAGGGTCCGACAGCAGGATCTGGTGGTCGTTAACAAAAACAAGATTGGATGGACGGCAGGTGCCATCCTCTTCAACCAGCGAGCTGGCAAGGGAAACAGCCTGCGAAGCCAACAGTCGGATGGCATCCTGAACCGTTGCGCCTTCCGGAAGTTCGAGCGAAAGACAACTCTCTCCTGCCACCTGTTTTAGCTGGCCCCATAGTTCGATGGTAATCTTCATTTTAAGTTCTCCAAATCAGTTTCCGCAGATGGGGCATTCCGGGTTTCGTTTTATAGGCACGCGACGGAAGTTCATGGTACGCGCATCGTAGCACAGCAGTTTTCCCGCAAGGGTTTCGCCAAAGCCGGATACGACCTTGATTCCTTCCATGGCCGCGATGGAGGCTGCGATGGAGGATACGGCACCAAATACGGGAAACTCGCGTTTCCATTGGGGAGGATCGGCGGGATAGAGACAGCTCAGGCAGGGGGTCTCGCCAGGGAGGATCGTGGTAATCTGCCCTTCGAGGTCGAACATGGCGGCCTCGATCATGGGTTTGCTCTGTCGCACGCATTCGCGGTTCATCGCAAAGCGTTCGCTGAAAAGAGGTGCACAGTCAAAAACAAGGTCGGCTTTGCCAACCAGATCAGCAGCGTTTTCTTCTGAAATATTTTCTGGCACGGCCTCCACCTCAAGACGGGGGTTGAGTTCCCGCAGGCGACGCGCGGCGGATTCGGCCCGGGGTTTCCCCAGCCAGTCGTGCGTCATCAGGATCTGGCGGTTAAGATCGCTGTGCTTAACATGGCCTGCATGGGCAATAATGATCTTACCGAATCCGGCTGATGCAAGGTGGTAACAAAGCGGCCCGCCGAGTCCGCCGCAACGGCTCACCAAAGCCGTCGCACCCTTGAGTTTTTCCTGTCCGGCTTCGCCGAAATCCTCGACCCACATTTGCCATTCATAGGTGGCTTTTTCTTCGGGGTTCAAGGGGGTTGATTTAAATTCCATTCTGTTCCTCCCCGGAAACCTGTTCCGTCGAGGGGGGCGCGGCAACCTGCGGCTTTCGGGTTTTTAATAGAATATTAATACCGGCCAGGATGATGAATATTCCAAACATGCGCTTTAAGACGATGGGGCTGATATTAAAAACCAACTGCGAACCAATAATTGCACCCGCCACACCGCCAATGGCCATGAGTCCGGAGACGGCCATGTTGATCTCAATGTCGGGATTCAGCTTGTACCGTACAGCACCCACAATCACCATCGGGATCATAACCATCAAAGCCGTGCCCTGCGCATTTTTTTGGCCAAAGCAAAAAACGAGCGTCAACAACGGAACCATAACAATGCCCGCTCCCACCCCAAACAGGGAACTAACGATTCCGGCGACGAGTCCCGCCAAAAGAAATAGATACCAATGCTCCATGATTATCCTCCATGATCCGGTTGTACGATCCGGCCCTCTTCCATCCGGAGAAGCATGTCGGCCAGTGTGTTTGTTTCAGACATGTTATGGGTAATATGCAACGTGGTCACGCCGGTTTCCTGTTTAACCCGCTTGAGTAGCACAAACATTTCTTCCCGTGTTTCATCGTCCAGCGCGCTTAGCGGTTCGTCAAGACAGAGAATGTCCGGCGAAGCCGACAGTGCACGACCGAGCGCCACGCGCTGTGATTCGCCGCCGCTGAGTCCGTTTGGTTTTCGGTCGAGCAAGAGAGAGAGTCCCAGCAGTTCGGCCAGCTCATCAACTCGTCGGGCAATGGTTTTTGCGCCTTGCTTGCGAACCATCAGTGCAAAAGAAAGATGCTCACGAATACTCATCGTGGAAAACAGGGCCAGATCCTGCGGCACAAAACCCACCCCGCGATTAGCCGCCCGTTCCCGGGTGATATCGCGACCCATCAGAAAGATCTTGCCGGAGGTTACTTTTCGTAAACCGCAGATACTTTCTAGCACGGTGGTTTTTCCGCATCCTGTTTTTCCCATCAATGCGCAGTAGCCCCCGGAAGGAACCTCAAAGGAGACCTCCTCAACACGGAAATTACCGATTTTGATACAAATATTTTCGAGTCGGATCATCGCAAGTTCTCTTCTGCGCCCCACAGGCGGACAATCACTAAAACAAGAACGGCCGCTATAACCATCAGCATGGAAACGGCAACGGCCCCTTCAATATTTCCAACACTCATTTCGAGAAAGACCGTGGTGGGCAAGACTTCGGTACGCATGCGTGTGGCACCTGAAAAAAGAAGGATGGGGCCGAATTCACCTAGCGAGCGTGCCCATGCGAGGGTTGCAGCCGTTAGCATGCCCCGCCGGGCTTCAGGAAACGCAACCATCCAGAAGGCCTGACTCCGGGTACAACCGAGCGTGCGCGCCACATCTTCGCGGCGTGGGTTCAACTGGTCGAAGGTGCTGCGCATGGTGCGTACAGCAAAGGCGCAGGCCACCATGAACTGGGCCAGGATGACACTCGGGATCGCGTAGGTGACCGGCACCACTTTTTCAATCGCCTTCCCAAGTCCGGTCTGAAAAAAAATCAGCAGGCTCAGGCCAATCACCAGCGGGGGCAGCACGATCGGGATATCGAGCACAGCATCGAGCAGGCTCTTTCCCGGAAATTTAAACCGGGACAGCAAATAGCCGATCGGCACCGCAACCCAGAGCGAAAGGATGGTGGTCAGGCTACTGGAGATCAGGCTGAGGCGGGTGGCATACCGGATTTCCGGACTTTTGAAAATATGCAGGAATTCTTTTGGAGAAAGGTAGGCGGCATCGGCTACCAGCATGCCGATAATCAGGAAAACATAAATGCCTCCAAGCAAACAAAGGCCAATGATAAAAGGCGCATCGGAATGCGTGCGGTGCGGTTTGGGTTTAGCTTGCTTCATTCGTTCGTATCGCCGCCCCGCCAGCGGAAGCCTTTTGTTTCGAAGCGTTCCTTCGAGTCCGCTGCGCGGATCGCATCTACCAGTCGTCCCATAAGATGCTTGTATTTTGAGGCCTTGCCGATGGAGATCGGTTGTACGGCCTTCGCGGCAGGAAGGTCAATTTCAATCACTTCGAGTTCGTCTCCCACATGGATGGTGTTGGCACGATAGACAATGGCGGCATCCTCGCGCTCGGTCTTGACGCGTATCGTCAGAAAATCGGCGGTTGGTGAGTCGCCGTAAGTGATGTTCTTTTTGAACGGCTCGTATAGACCCACCGATTCCAACAACCGGACCGTTAGACCGCCCAGTGCACTGTATTCAGGATTTGCCACCGCAATACGGATGCCGGGCTTGGTGAGATCTTCCAGCGATTGAATGTTTTTCGGATTGTCCTTCTGAGTAAGGATTACCATGTCGGTTTCGGCAATATTGATTCGGTCAAGGAA
>JAUXGY010000087.1 GCA_030621805.1 Kiritimatiellales bacterium
ACCCTGCACGTCGGCCTCGGCACCTTCCGCCCCGTCTCCGCCGAAACCATCACCGACCACAAAATGCACTACGAGCGCTACGTCGTCTCTTCCAAAGCCGCTCAAACCATCCAGACGGCAAAATCGGCAGGAGGCAAGGTGGTGGCCGTGGGTTCCACCAGCGTTCGTACGCTCGAATCGCTTAATTCCATTCAAGCCGAGGAAGGCGCAACCAACATTTTCATCTATCCGCCCTACGACTTTAAAAATGTCGATGCCATCCTCTCTAACTTCCATCTACCGAAATCGACGCTCCTGATGATGATGTCCGCCTTCGCCACCCGCGAGCAAATGCTCCACGCCTACGAAGTGGCCATACAGGAAAACTACCGCTTCTTCAGCTACGGTGACTGCATGCTGATTCTTTGAACGTAGAGCACGCGCCCCGCTTGCTCCAACAAACGAAACGCTCGTTCTTCATTCTAGATTCAACCTGCTCCTTATTTTCGTACTTTCGCGCCTTTTTTTTACTCTACATAAACTAGCTTCGGCTCTGATCCATCTAAAAAATCCCTTCCCGGATCACTCTTCGTATCCTTCCTGACATGTTGATACAAACTCTAACCTAGTTTTTATACGTGAGTGTATAGACAGTTTGGAATATTCTATTCTACCCTCTTTCTCGAATACAAAAGGGCTGGCGATGGTCGTTGGCTCATTAACAACAAGAGGAGAATAAGAATGAAAATTAAATCAATAGTTGTCACGTCTCTCGTGACTTTAGGCTTTGTTGGAAGCTCGCTGGCTGCAATGATTCCGCTTACCAATGCATCCTTTGAAGATGGGCCTTTGCCTGCACAAGGAGGTTACAATGGCTTAGTGCCGACCAACTGGGTTCAAATCGCCTCAGGAAACGGTAATCTGGGTCATCAGTGGGACGATCCACTTCTCCCCGGAATGGATGGCAATATTTTTGCTTTCTGGCAAGGATCTGCCACTGCGGAGTCTGGACTAGCTCAGCAACTTACAACCGCTATTACCACTGGCGAAGAATACCAGCTCACTCTTGCAGCTTACGCAAGAGGAGCTAATAAAAAGTTTTCATTCGACATTCGGACGGATCCCTCTATCGCCGGCGGTGTCAGCCTTATTGGAGGAGCGAAAACCACAGGTGATATGACCGATGCATTCGTCGATTACCAGCTTTCTGGTACCGCAACTGCAGATGCAGCTGCAAATGCAGCATATCTCGTTATGTATCGGTCCGCTGATCCGGTGAATGGGCAACAGCGTCTAGACAATGTCCGACTTGATACGATTCCGGAACCAGCAACTCTAGGCCTCATTGGCCTATTCGGTGCTGGAATCCTGTTTGTACGTCGTCGTCTAACGATCTAATCAATCGTAAGATCATTTCAAAAAATAACCTCGCTATGTAAAACGTAGCGGGGTTTTTGTTTGTCTACGATTAGGGTTTTATCCCTCCTGCCTCCCACGAACTTCAGGTTCCATCGCAGGAGTTGAATGGCAGGATGGATAAAATCCTAATCGTTGGAGAGCATAAAATAGGGCTTCTTTAACCCCCTTTTCAAATTGCTGGAAATTACTTTGGGTTGACTATATTAAGATAAAAAACCAATACTGTGACCTCAATTTAGGGAGACAAACCAAATGAACTTTGACGTAATTGTAATTGGCGCAGGCCCGGGCGGCTACCCCGCCGCCATCCGCGCGGCGCAGCTAGGAGCAAAAACCGCTATTATCGAACGTGAGTGGTTGGGTGGTACCTGCCTAAACTGTGGTTGCATCCCCACCAAAACACTTATTGCCGGTGCGGAAGTCTACCAAAAAATCCTTCATGCCGACTCGTTTGGCATCAAGGTGGGCACACCGGAGATCGACTACCCTGCCATGAAAACAAGGAAGGACGGTGTGGTGGACGGGCTTAAAAATGGAATCGGCTCCCTGCTCAAAGCGCACGGCGTTACCGTGTTTAAAGGCGAGGGTTCGTTCCGCGATGCGACCACGGCGGCCGTGAAATCCAGCGATGGATCAACGCAGGAAATCACGGGAAAAAGCATTATTATCGCGACCGGATCAACATCAACGGTTCCGAGCTTTATTCCAAAACACGAGCGCATTGTTGAAAGCCGCGCCTTCCTTGAACTCGAAGAACTCCCCAAAAGCCTGCTGGTGCTTGGTGGCGGGTATATTGGAAGCGAGCTGGCCTGCATGGCCGCCGGTCTTGGTGTGAAGGTCACGATTGTGGAATTGCTGGCCGATGTCCTCATGTTGCTCGACAAGGATGTGCGCCAAGTCGTGAAGAAAAACATGAAAACCAATCTCGGCATGACCCTCGTGACCGGTGCTGCAATGGAAAATATTACCGCAACGGACACCGGTGTAACCGCCACCGCGGGCAACCAAAAGCTGGAAGCCGATATGCTGTTGGTGGCTATTGGCCGAAGCCCTGTGACGGATGGACTCAACATCGAAGCCGCGGGCGTGAGCCTGAATGAACGGGGTTATATTGATGTTGATGAACTCAGCCGCACAAACGTGCCCGGCATCTATTGCATCGGCGACGTTTCCGGACGCATGCAGCTCGCCCACGCCGCAACGTCCCAAGCCATCTATGCGGTTGAACATGCGCTTAAGGATGAGGAAAAAATCGAGGAGGTCGTCATTCCCGGCGTCATCTTCACCTCGCCCGAAGTGGCCTTGGTTGGCATCACGGCAACCGATGCCAAGGAGCAGGGTTTGGCCGTCAACATCGGTAAGTTTTATTTCCGTGGATTAGGCAAGGCGATGGCCGCCAACGAAACCGACGGATTCGTAAAGATTATAGCTGACCCAGAAACAGATCGAATTCTCGGTGCGCAATGTGTTGGCCCGCACGCTACGGATCTGATCAGCGAAATGAGTATCGCCTTGCGCGAGGAACTTACGGTGGAGGAACTTGGGAATACCGTTCACGCCCACCCGACCTTTGCTGAAGTCTGGATGGAAGCGGCACACGCACTGCACAAGGTTTGCATCCACGCCCCACCCGCTCGTTAGAGCTTTTCGACAGATAGCGAGATCTTGGATCTCACCTACAAAACCACGCTCCTATAGACCGCTACCCGCGCGAGCTTCGGGGAAGGCGGAGAGGCCGATAGAGAACATGACGCTTACCTCATTGTCATCGTAGAAATGGCATCCGAGGCCGTAGCGCATGCAACAGAAGTTCTTGTAACCAATCACCGCAACTTCCTGGAGGTCGTTGCTATTGTCGTCATAACGGGCGTAGGCCTCGAACGATGTATTTCGTTTTGGAAACAGATCGATGCGCGGGGTCCATAACGACCGTTCGCCGGATTGATACAGATGTTCGAGCGAGAAGATCACTTCGTTCTGGGCATGCGAAAGGCGCGTGTTAAAGAAGGGAACCTTTCCGGCATACCAGTCGTATGCGCCTTCCATATCGATCATGGTCCGTTTTGTGAGCGGCATGCGGGTATCGACATAGAGAAAGTCAAAGTCGTGTTGGGCTCCATTCTTTTCAACAAGGTAGTGGGTGTAGAAATCGATATCGATGAAGCGGGCGAGGTGCCCATCGCGTTGGGTTTGCAGGACGTTGCGCAGACCAATCTTCACCTTGTTTTCATCGCCGAGCTGATCGGTGTCATCAAACTGAAGTAGACGGTTCGTGGAGATAGAGGCATTTTCATAGATATAGTCGGCGTAGGGCTCAATCTTGTGGCGCAACCCTTTCCCATACCAACGCGCCTGCTCAGAGAGGATCTTCGTGGCCTGAAATGAGGCTTCGAGTCCTGCCCCGGGGAGGTGGCGCAGTTCTTCGCCCCCTCCATTGATGGCATCAGTTTTGGAATAGTAGGTACCGCGGTAGCTGGCACGAGGTACGAGGCTGAGGAAACCATAGCGCTGCGGCAGTAAAAGGGTGTTGGCGGTGTCGATTCGCGTTGAGTCGTAAGCGGTGTCGACGATATTGGTGCTGGCATAAATCCGCTCAAGATGGCCGATCGCGTTTTCGCTCTGGAGATAGAACGGGGAGTTGCCGATGCGGGTGCGATAAAGATCGGCGGAATATTCGGCCCGGTCAACGTTGTCGTAGAAATCATTCAGGCGCTTGTTTACAAAAGCCTCGGAGCCGACCAAGCTGTTTCCATAGACCCACGACAAATAGTTTTCCGGTTGGACGCTGTTACGATACTCCCGTTTAAAGAACTCTTCGAGAACGGCTGGATCGCTGAGATAGTTCCATTTGGTGTTGAGGTAGTGGGTGTCCGTAATATTTTGGATGTGCTCAAACTTGAAACGGTAGCGGTCGTCGCCGATCTGCTGCCCAATCGGATCCGTCGCATCGTATCTGGAATAAGGATCCTGATCCTTCAGATAGAAGGCCGCAAACTCGCCCACAGCCTTTGGCGTTTCCCACGCAAAACCTTGCCCAATGCCTACACCGCGATCGCTGTATAGATTAACATCGGTGATAGAGTCCACGTTTTCCGTGATCGGCAACGTCGTCGTGGTCAGCGCATAGGCTCCCCACTCGCTTCCGACACCGAGCTTAAAGGTAAAAACCGGCTTGCTGAGTTTGTGGCGCCAATACGGGACATACATAACCGGAACCTTGCCCACGTAGAACGTCACCCCTTTGGCTTTAATATATTGCTCATCCACCAACCGCGCTTCTTTTGTTCGTACGTGAATATGTGGCGAGTCCTTTGGGCAGGTGGTGAAGGTGGCTCCGCGCAACAGATATTCGTTCGTCGCAACACGCTCCACATGGTCGATACTCATGTGCGCCGGCTCAAAGTAGAATGACGAAGGACCAAATAGGCCGGACTGCGTGATATAGTTATAGTCCAGCTCCGTACCCTGCCAAAGCACGTTATCCCGCTCAAACAGGATATCGCCTTCCGCATGCAAATCTCCGGTTTCTGGATTTGCTTTAATCTGATCTGCACGGATCATTACATTCTCAAAGCGCCCCGTCACCCCCCCGCTTGCGATCAGAGTATTGTTGGTGTATTCAAGGCGGTTGGCCTGAATATCGAAAGGTTCGTCGGGAATCTCCTGGGGTAGATCCAGTTCAGCCGCCGATGAAAAAAGCACCCATCCGCCCGCTATTAGAAGGCATGGAATGAAGCTACTTTTGAGCATGGTTCGATCCTTTTTCCATCACCGGTTGGTGAAGCGTCGGGGGCAGCGTCGACGCGGGTGCTTGGGTGCGCATATTTAATAAAGCCTCTAGTTCGACGATGCGCTCTTCCGCCTTGGAAACCAGTTTGCTTTTGGGAAACTCTGCAATCATAAGCTCATAATAGGTGATGGCCGACGCAGGCTTCTTCGGCACCTTGGCGTAGAAGGCGGCCTCGTCAAAGGCCTTTTGAGCCATAACCTCGTAGAGGGTATTACGGAGTTTGGTGACTTCGCTCTTATGTGCAGAAGTCGGGAAAGTATCCTTGAAGACGGTCGTTGCCGTCAGGATTCGGTCTAAGATATCGCGACTGTTCGGGAAGTCTTTCCGCAGCAAGTCCAGACAAGCAATCTGCTGCCATGCGGCATCTTCGGCAAATGGACTCTCAGGATAGCGATAGCCCAGAACGGCATACGCCGCAATGGCCAACTCCAGCTCACCCGAATCCTGATAGGCCTGCCCAATGAAAGACTGCGCCTCGGGTGCATGTTCCCACTGCGGCCCATTGCGGATCACGTCCTCGAAATAGTCCACCGAATATTCCGGAGCCCGATACCCTCCAAAAAACCAACGCATCCGTTTGCGTTTCATGATATCGATCGCAATCTTAAACTGACTATCCAGCACCGAATCGTAGTCACGCATACGGCTGGAATAGTTATCGATCAGGTATTGATATTCCTTGAAGGCATCCTTCAGCTTGCCGCGAGAGTAGAGCATATCCGCCCGCGCACGCTGCGCCCAGGGAGCCTCCTTACTGTTCGGCCAGCGGCGAACTAGATAAAGCATCCGCCGGTCCGCCTTTTTCAGCCTGCCCTTGTTCTGAGTTTCGCGGGCATATTCCCACTGTTTCGCCGATTCCGTTTGCTTGGCATCGAACACTGCGCTCCACGTTCCGCGCCCCTGCTCTTCAACCACATAGGCCTTTTCATCATTGGCACCCCAGACCACCCCGCCCAAGCAAAGGCCAACGGCCAGCACTAAAATATAATTCGTCTTTCGCATAATCAAAACAATCTAGTTTACTGCCTCATCAGGGGCAATTCCAAAGCAATGAAACGTGAATTATCACGTTTCACTCATCACGTATCAGTAACTCTTCGCAAAAACAACCCTACCCCGACTTGCCTTTCCGCAGCAGATGCACTCCCCCGCACCGCCGTCGGTGCGATCAAACGGAACCGTGCGGATCGTGACCGACAGCGCATCATTAATCGTATTTTCACACGCTTCATCATCGCACCAATGGCTCATTGCAAAGCCCCCATGCACTTCAGGACGATCCTTGTTTTCCGGCGTAAAAAAGGCCACAAACGCATCATACGAATCGATCTCCTTCGTGTTTTCGGCACGATGTTCCAATGCCCGCTGCAAAAGGCTCTGCTGAATCTCTTCCAACGTATCAACAATTCCATCCACAAAGGCCGCCTTATCCACCCCCTCCTTCTTGCCCGTATCGCGACGCGCCATAAAGACCGAATTATTCGCCATATCGCGCGGCCCCACCTCAGCCCGGATTGGAATCCCCTTCTTCACCCAACCCCAGCCCTTTTCACCCGCATTAATCTCGCGGCTATCCACCACCACCTCGACATCGCGGTCGTGGAAGCGCTTTTCCCGAAGCTTTGTCGCAAGCTCATTACAATATTCCAAGATGGCCTCCCGATCCTCTTCCTTGCGGATAATCGGAAGAATCACCACATGCTGTGGCGCCAAACGCGGAGGCATCACCATCCCGTCATCATCCGCATGCGTCATAATCATGCCGCCAATCAAGCGCGTCGAAACGCCCCACGATGTGGTCCAGGCAAAGGCTTTCCCCCCCTCGCGATCGCTATATTGAATATTCGCTGACTTCGCAAAATTCTGACCCAAAAAGTGACTTGTTCCCGCCTGAAGAGCCTTGCGGTCCTGCATCATGGCCTCAATACACAGTGTGCTTACCGCACCCGGAAAACGCTCGCCCACCGTCTTCTCGCCAATCAGTACCG
>JAUXGY010000214.1 GCA_030621805.1 Kiritimatiellales bacterium
AGGATGGAGTCGTAGTTGTGTTTTTGCAAGGCGGCCACGAGGTCCTCCTCTGAAACGGGATCGGTTTTTTGCAGCAAGGCATGGAGAGAGTCCGCCTTAATGCCTGATGCGGCCAAATGTCCCACAAAGTGGGCTTCATACTGTCGGCTGGCGCTATCGCTGTCGGCCACGCCCAGCACCATGGTCTTGCCAATCGCTCGATCGGTAAATTCCGGATCCGTCCACGAACGAACCTTGACGGTGTTGCAGGAAGCGAGCAGGCAGATGGCGAGCGGTCCAAGTAGTAAGGTTGCATTTTTGTTCTTCATGGGATTTCCTTAGGGTTGGATTTGCGGGTGGTATTGAATATAATCGATTTCCTGAAACTCGGCAACTTCCTGCATCCAGACCTCCTGAACAAAGCGAACGTGGTCGGGATGGGCGGTATAGCTATCGTAGGCCTCCTGATTGGAGAATTCCATCGAGAGCCCGAAAGAAAAGGAATTCTTCGGGCTGACTTCTTTCAGGGTTTGGAAGTTTTCAACCCCCGGAATATTTGATAGTTCAGCGATTTTGGACAGAAACATTCGTTCTGCCTCGGTGCCGGCCTCATGGTTGAGCCTGAAAAATACGGAATGAACGATCATGTGTTCTCCTTGGGTCTGCGTATCCCAAAGTATATCGGAACCCCCACACGGCGCAAACCCCGAAAACAAAAAGAGCCCCGAATTTCCGAGGCTCTTTTTTCGTTCTTTTAAGGCCGGAAATCAGGCCGATTTTTTCTGTTCGGGTTCAATAACCTTGAGCCCTTCGAGCGGGTGGAGGCCGTGTTCGACCATATCGCGCGTGATGGTGCAGTGGGTGACGTCGTCGCGCATGGGAACCTCATACATCACGTCGAGCATCAGGTGTTCGATGATGGCCCGGAGGCCGCGTGCGCCGGTCTTGCGTTTGATGGCCATGGTGGCCAGCGCCTTGAGCGCCTCGTCTTCGAATTCGAGTTCAACGCCGTCCATGGAGAGCAATTTTTTATATTGCTTGACCATGGCGTTTTTCGGCTCGGTCAGGATGCGTACCATCTCTTTTTCGGTCAGCTCTTGGAGCATGGTGACGACCGGCAGGCGGCCGATGAATTCGGGAATGAGTCCAAATTTAAGTAGGTCTTCGGATTCGACGTTCATCGTGACAAAGTTGGGGGAGCTTTCCTCCTCCAGTTTTACGGGTGAGCCGAAGCCAATCGATTTTTTATCGACGCGCTGCTTGATGATTTCCTCCATGCCGACGAATGCGCCTCCACAGATGAAGAGAATATTGGAGGTGTCGATTTCGAGGTATTCCTGCTGCGGGTGCTTGCGACCGCCTTTCGGGGGAACGCGCGAAACCGTGCCTTCGATGATTTTGAGCAGGGCCTGCTGGACGCCTTCGCCAGAGACATCGCGCGTGAGCGAAGCGTTGTCGGTGCGGCGCCCAATCTTATCGATCTCATCGATATAGATGATTCCGCGCTGGGCACGCTCGACATCGTAGTCGGCCGCCTGTAGGAGTTGGAGCAGAATGTTTTCGACGTCTTCGCCGACATAGCCCGCTTCGGTGACGGTGGTGGCATCGGTGATGGCGTAGGGGACGTTGAGGGATCGAGCGAGCGTCTTGGCGAGCAGGGTTTTTCCGCTACCTGTGGGACCGATGAGCAGGACGTTACTTTTATCGAGTTCAACGCCGTCTTCATCCAGTTGCGCGAACATGCGCTTGTAATGGTTGTGCACGGCGACGGCCAGTACCTTCTTGGCGCTGTCCTGCCCAACCACATACTCGTCGAGCCGCTGCTTCATCTCGTGCGGGCTGAGCACACCGATCTCCTGCGAGGTCGTCGGCTCGTCGTCGCGCGCGGCATGCTGGTGCCCGAGCAGGGAATCGCATAGCCCGACACATTCGTCGCAGATGAAGACGCCCGGTCCGGCGATTAGCCGCGTAACATCCTTTTCACTCTTTCCGCAGAAGGAGCATTCGGTTGACTTGGTTTTATCCGCCATGGGGGGTCCTCGAAATTATTTTGCGTGGGTGATCACTTCGTCGATCAAACCGTATGCTGCGGCTTGCTCGGCAGACATGAAGTTGTCGCGGTCGGTATCCTTTTCGAGATCTTCAATGCTCCGACCGGAGTGGCTGGCCAGAATACCGTTGAGGATCTGCTTGATGCGCATGATTTCCTGCGCCTGAATATTGATATCGGTGGCCTGTCCCTGCGCGCCGCCGAGCGGTTGGTGGATCATGATCCGTGCATTGGGTAGAGCAAAACGCTTTCCTTTCGCTCCAGCGGCTAGCAGAACGGCACCCATGCTGGCGGCCTGGCCAACGCAGTAGGTGGTGATATCGCACTTCAGGAACTGCATCGTATCGTAGATGGCCAGTCCAGCGGTCACCACACCGCCGGGCGAGTTGATGTAGATACTAATATCTTTTTCGGGATCCTCGCTCTGGAGGAACAGCAATTGGGCAATAATCAGGTTGGCGACGCTATCGTCGATGCCGGTACCCAGAAAAATGATCCGCTCCTTGAGTAGGCGCGAGTAGATATCGTACGAACGTTCGCCGCGCCCGGTTTGCTCCACCACCATCGGAATCAGCATTTGTGCTTTTTCGTTCATTATTTAAAACTCCGTTTTCTGAAACCTATTTAATTTTCGCATTTTCGAGCATGTAATCGAGCGCCTTGTTAAAGCGGATCTGCTCGCCCACGCTATCGATCGTGTCGTCATCTTCCATTTCCTTGCGGAGCGCACGCGCATCCTTCTGCTGACGGATGGCCATCGAAGCAATCTCTTCGTCGATCTCGTTTTCGCTGGCATCCATCTCTAGTTCTTTAGCAATTCCAAGGCCAATGTAGCGCAATTTCACGTTTTCGAGTGCGCGTTCTTGCGCTTCTTTGAAGAGATCCTCTTGTTGCTCGCCGATTTGTTCCTGAGTCATACCCGCCATCATGCGGCGCTGGGCAAGGTCGTACATCACGCTACGGGTTTGTTGCTGAACGATGCTTGCTGGTACATCGAGTTTGGTTTTTTTGACGAGGAATTTAATCAACTGTTCGTGCTTGGCATTCAAATCCTTGTTTTCAGCCTGTTGTTCGAGTTGCTCTCGGATACGGGAACGAAGTACTTCCTCGGACTCCACTTGCAGGCGGTCCAGGAATTCCTTATCGATTTCCGGCAGGGTGCGGACGCGCACACCAGTGACTTCGATGCTATAGAGGGTTTTAAGGTCGGCGAGTTCCTTCACCATGAACTCTTTCGGGAAGTCGATCTTCACTTCTTTTTTGTCGCCCACGTTCAGGCCGACGACGGCTTCGCCCATGCCCGGAAGGAAGGCGTGCTCATCGGCGGAAATCCAATATCCTTCGCCTTCGCCGATGCCCTTGGCTTCGGGGGCCACTTCAATGAGCGGCTTGCCATCGGAGGTGGCGGTGTAGGTCAGTTGCGCCATATCGCCCGCCTCGACGGTCTTGCCTTCGACCTCTTCATAGTTGGCGTGTTGGGTGCGGATCGAATCGATCTGCTCCTGCACCTGCGCATCCGTCACCTCGTCTTTTTCTTCTTTGATCGGGATGTCGGTATATTTGGGTAGCTTGAATTCCGGCTCAACATCGACGGTTACATCGAACGTCAGTGGCTGGTCGTCTTTAATTTTTACTTCGGTCACATTGACGACGTTGACCACTTTCAGTTCGGACTCCTGCAAGGCATCGTGGTAGAATTTAGGCACCATGCGCTCTTCAAGATCCTGGGTGATTTCTTTGGCGTATTTCTTGGCCACTACGTGCGCCGGTGCCTTTCCCTTGCGGAAACCGGGAATATTGGAATGCTTGGCGTAGACCTTCAGGGTATCCGCACGCTCCGTGGCGAGGGTCTCTGCCGGAATCTCGATGGTGATTATTTTGCGGCATGAGCCCGCATCTTTGACTGAAATTTTCATAAATCCTTAAACTCCTGTGTTTAGCCCCATTTTGGATAAAAGGCGGACACCCTACGCCCGAACCCCCGCGAAGGTCAAGCCCGTGCGGGCGCGGTTTTGCCTAAAATTGAGAAAGAAACCGGAATTATCGCAACGGTCGCGTACTCTTACCAATCCGACCTAAACGGCAGTCGCACCAACGCCGATTACGTTCTCGCAGGTGCCGCGGTCGGGGTAGATCGGATGTCGTAATCCAAGTTGATGACGAGCATTCTCTACTCATACGGTATTTCGGGTTACTCGTCTGATCCTGTAGTGGCGTTCTTAATGCCCTCCAGACCAGCAAGGGAACGGTATGCCCCATTTAACTTTTTGACTGTTTCTTCATACCTAGTCCCGGATGGATCTGTCTCCGGA
>JAUXGY010000450.1 GCA_030621805.1 Kiritimatiellales bacterium
GCCCCTGTTTTTCCAGATCAGACAACGAACGTTCGTTCCCAAGGTTCACAGCACCCTCTAGCCGCTGAAGGGCTTTTAAATAATTTGATAACCGCTGTATCCAACGAATGTCTGTTGTCATCGTATCTCCTTGCGAAATGATTGTTCAGGAATAGAGTTGGTTGCCTGTTGTGTCGTTGTCCGAAGAAAACTGCATATCATAGAAATATTTATATTTTCCGCCTTTTTCAAGCAGTTCAGCATGGGTGCCTTGTTCCACGATTTGGCCTCTATCCATAACCACGATGACATCGGCGTGGGCAATGGTGGAAAGGCGGTGGGCAATGACGAAGACGGTGCGGTCTTTCATCAACTCGTTGAGAGCCCCCTGGACAAGGCGTTCACTTTCGTTGTCGAGCGCGCTGGTGGCTTCGTCGAGGATGAGGATCGGTGGGTTTCGGAGCAGCGCGCGGGCAATGGCCACGCGCTGGGCCATGCCGCCGGAGAGTAGGGCGGCTTGCTCACCAATGATGGTGTCATAGCCTTGGTCCATCTCCAGGATAAACTGGTGGGCGTTGGCGCGTTTGGCGGCATCCTCGATTTGTGCACGAGTTGCATCACGACTCCCATAGGAAATATTATCGGCCACGCTTCGGTTAAATAGGATGGTTCGCTGGGTAACGATGCCGATCTGTTTACGCAGGGAGTAAACGGTATAGCTCCGCAGGTCTTTCCCGTTGAGTTCGACGGCTCCTTCCGTGGCGTCGAAGAAACGGGGGATCAGGTTTACCAGTGTGGTCTTCCCCGCCCCGGAACTACCCACAAAGGCGATGCACTGCCCCGCACGAACATTAAGGTTGATGTTGTCGATAATCTTGTTCTCATCATATGCAAAAGAAAGATCTTTGAAGGAGATATTTTCCACGGAGCCTGTGAAAGGAATGGATTGTGGCATGTCGCTAATGGTGTTTTCGATATCTAGAATCTCAAAGATACGTTCAGCACTCGGTATGGCCTGGCTGATCCGCATGTGGAGTTGACTCAGTTTTTTCGCCGGTTTGTACATGTTAACCATGGCGGCAGCAAATGTAACGATGACGGAAAGAGATAGATCGACCATGTAGGCATAAACCACAACCGCAGCCATTCCGATGGCGGAAACCCCGGTCATGAGTGGTTCGCTAAGTGCGCCTCCGCGTGTCTGGCGCATGATCATTTTGAAGACTTGGGTGTTAAAGCGATTGAATCGGTTCTCTTCCTCAGTTTCCATCTGGAAGGCTTTAACGACAACAGCTCCGCCGATGGATTCTTGCGCTACGGAGAGCAGGTCACCCAGATTCTCTTGGCCGCGTTTTGCTGCTTTGCGGATGCGCCGACTGATGAGTGCGATCGGGGCGATGCAAATCGGAAAGACCACCAAGGCCATCAACGAGAGCTGCCAATCTCGCCAGAACATGTAGCCAACGGAGAACACGAGCGTAAATGGCGAGCGAATGGCATCGGCAATCACATTGGCGACGAGTCCGGTTAATACCGAGGTGTCATTCGTGATACGGGAAATCAAGTCACCGGAACGGCTTTGCGTAAAGAATTGCATCGGCAGGGCATGGACATGACTGAACAGCTTGGCCCGCAGATCGGCGACCACCCGGTTGCCCACCCATTCGACAAAATATCTCCCGCAGAAAAACACCAACCCTTGCAGGATGGCAAAGATCGGCAGGATGGCAACGGCCTTGATCACCTGCGAGAGTTCCAGTTTCCCTTCAGTACCCTGAGGCAAACTGGGGATGGCGGAGGCGTTGGCCAGATTTAGGTCGTCGCCGGAAATTAGCCCCGTTGCCCAACCGAGTGCGACCAGTAGCCCGAAGGAAGCCGCGCCATACAAGATGCCGAACAAAATACCGGAGAACAGGCGAAGCCGGTACGGTTTGATGTAGGGGGCCAGACGCTTG
>JAUXGY010000396.1 GCA_030621805.1 Kiritimatiellales bacterium
AGTTTCCTGCAACCCCCCTCAAGCTAGGGTTTTCACGCCAACTAAGGAAAAGGTTTGAAAAACATGCCAGATGTAGGTATTTTTTAAAGCTTCCCGCTTCTATGCCGGATGCACGGCAACGGGAGGAACGAGTCAATAGAATAACCGGAGAGGAACTATGAAAAACATACCCATCGACAATGTCCGCAACTTCGCTCTAATGGGCCACACGGGTAGCGGAAAAACTTCTCTGATCGATAGCATCCTGTTTAAGCTGGGTCAGGTGGACCGGGTGGGTTCTCCGGAAAACGGTACCAGTGTGGCCGATTGGACAGATGAAGAAAAAGCACATGAAATCTCTATTTGGGCCAAACCCTTCGATGGCGTATATACAGCCGCCAGCCGCAAGGTCCGCCGATTGGTTATGCTCGACACCCCCGGCTTCGCCGACTTTATCGGGCAAATGGTCGCTGCCTCCGAAGTCACCGATGCCAGCCTCATCACCATTGATGCCAGCTCTGGTATACAGGTCGGAACGCAACGCGCATGGAAAGCCTGCGAAAAGAGAAACCTTCCTCGCGGCATCGCCATTACCTGCCTCGACAAAGATGATACTGATTTTGACAACACCCTCTTGGAAATAAAGGAACGCTGGGGCGACGACCGCTGCATTCCGATGGTACTCCCGACCTCCGATGGCCAAGCCGTCGACATCCTCAACTGCCCGGTTGGCCAGATTCCCGACGAATTGAAAGATCGAGTGAAGGGCATCAAAGACCACCTGATCGAATTAGCAGCTGAAACCGACGATTCGCTAATGGAAAAATATTTCGAGGGCGAAGAGCTCACCGCCGACGAGTTTTCCGAAGGGCTACGTAAATCCGTACACGATGCCCACCTGATCCCCATTTTCGCGACTTCCGTGAAAACGGACATGGGCGTAAAAGAGACGATGGATTCTATCAGCCGCCTCTTCCCATCACCGCACGACTATCCCGTAAGTTGCGCGGAGGGCAACGAAATCTCCGCCGAGGAGGACCAGCCCTTCTCCGGAAAGGTCTGGCGCTGCTTCAACGATCCCTTCATTGGACAGTTGACCTTTGTGCGCATCTATAGCGGCGTGCTTAAGCCCGGCATGGAGATCTATAACCCGACCAAGAACCAGAAGGAAAAAGTCAGCTCGATCCTCTATGTGGACGGCAAGAAAACCACCGAGGCCAGCGAAGCCAAGGCCGGCGACATCGTGGCGCTGACGAAGCTCAAGCACACCTACCTCAACGATTCGCTCTGCGCGCCCGGCGCAACCATCCAGTTCGAGCCGATCATCTTCCCCTCTCCCGTCGCGGCCTATGCCGTCGAGCCGAAGAACAAGGCCGATGCCGACAAAATAGGCATGGCCCTGCATCGCGCCACCGAAGAGGATCCCTCCACCAAGCTCGACCACAACACCGAGACGCACGAGTTGGTTCTCTGGGGCATGGGCGACATGCACCTCGACGTCACCCTCGAGCACATAAAGAACCGTAGCAACGTCGAGATGACCCACCACACCCCGAAAGTGGCCTACAAGGAAACCATCACCGGCCGTGGCGAAGGCCACTATAAACACAAGAAACAGTCCGGCGGACGCGGGCAATATGGCGAATGCTACATCCGCATCTGCCCGAAAGACCCCGCCGAGGAAAACTGGTTCCTCAACAAGATTGTCGGGGGTGCCATCCCTGGCGGCTTCATCACTGCTTGCGAAAAAGGTTTTGTCGAAGGCTTGGAAAAAGGCCCGCTGGTTGGCTCCAAAGTCATCAACGTGCAGGTCGAGCTATACGACGGCTCGTACCACGACGTCGACTCCTCCGAAGTCGCCTTTAAGATTGCCGGCTCGCGGGCACTGCATCTGGCCATCGAACAGTCCAACCCCGTCTTGCTCGAGCCGATCATGACGATGAAGGTCATTGTTCCCGACCAGTTCATGGGCGATATCAGCGGCCTGCTCAACACCAAGCGCGGACGTATCCTCGGCATGGGACCGGAGGACGGACTACAAGCCATTTCGGCCGATGTGCCGCAATCGGAAACGTTCAAGTTCTGCTCCGAGCTGCGTTCGCTCACCAGCGGTCAAGGCTCCTTCGAAATGGAATTCAGCCGCTATGAGAAAGTGCCCGCGCACCTCGCATCGAAGATTACCGAGGCCGCCAACTCCGAGAAGGAAGGCTAGCCGCTCCCGCAGATCCCGCAAGGGCAGGCCTTTCGGCCTGTCCTTTTTTGTTATTCAACGGCACGGGCGGAACTCCTACGGGTTTGCCATGACCTTGCAGCGGAAGAAGGCGCGGGTTTCGGCGCCGGACGGCAAAAGGAAGACCACCCATTCGTTGTCGCCCTCCAGTTCGATCATCGGGGTGGCGGTCTC
>JAUXGY010000328.1 GCA_030621805.1 Kiritimatiellales bacterium
AGGGAAATCTCAATATGATAAGAAAGCAGCAACCCCTTAAAGAGAAGTGCTCCGGCATAAATCACACCAATCAAACTGACGGCCACGAGAATAAAAATCATGGAAACCGTCATCACCAAACGTGCTTGGTGATTGTAGCGTACTTCCAAGAATTCAGGAATGGTCGTAATGCCCGACCGGAGAAAATAAGGAAGCAAAGCAAAAGCAACGACCACGAGCGTGATTGCGGCAAGCCACTCCCAGCTTGAAACGGAAAGGCCATACAAACCCGCACCCTGACCCGACATACCCACAAACTGCTCGGCAGAAATATTGGCTGCGATCAGCGAGAAGCCAATCAGCCACCAACTTAAACCGCGCCCGGCGAGAAAGAAATCGGTCGCACCGTCTTCTCCGTGCGTGTCCTCCCCCTTCGATTTGTATAGCCCAACAAAGAGCACGGCGGCAATGAAGCCCACAAAAACAATAATATCAATAATCCCTAGATCCATAATCTTCTCCCGTATCGTTAATCCACTCCTCCCGACAACCTATGCCGAATGGTGGAGCAGCGTATCAATGTTGAGGTTGCATAGAGAAGGAAATTCTACCGGATTAGCAGCGTGGTTAGCGACATCTCGGGCAAAGGTGTAGCGAGGGTCTCTCTGCTTGCAGAAGGCGCGCCCCCTTCGGGAGACCCGCGCTACACCCACAAGGCAGAGAAAAACACAGGGAGATAAGGATTCAGGCATCGCGCGGGGTTGAGACCCGAATTGTGGTTGCCTGCCCCACCCCATGGCGGCTATCATTATGGTTTGAATGGGCCTACCGCCCAGCGTCTAACCGAAAGATGATATCATTATGAAAACATTATTGATTATTGCCCATGGAAGCCGGAGAAAGGATTCCAACGACGAAGTCCGCCGTCTGGCGGATCGTATCCGCGAAAACTCGGGCCCGGCCTTCGGTCTGGTGGTCTGTGCCTTTTTGGAGATCTCCAGCCCGCAGATGGATTCCGCCATTGCCGATCTGGCCGAGGAAGGTGCTACGTCGATTACCGTGTTCCCCTATTTTCTGGCCGCCGGCACCCATGTGGCCAACGATCTGCCACGGATCGTCGACGAGGAAAAAGAGAACTATCCAACTATTCATTTCGAGATTCTACCGCACCTTGGAGCGCTCCAAGGCATCAGCTCGCTGATCCTCAACCATATCTACAGCTCTGCCACGGCCGAATAATCTAACCTTAAAAATCGTAGGCCAGACTAACGATCATCTGGTAGTCGTCTTGCTCCGGAGTGGTAATGTCTACGCCATCGTCAATCGGCGTTGGTTTTTCGATGCGGTCCCAAATGAGAGAGACATCCAGATCGAGATCGCCGATTAGATCAAACGAAATCGTACCGAGCATATGGTGAGTGTATTGCCCGTTAGCTTCGTTAAGCCAGCGCATGGAATAGTCGTAGAGCAGGTCAATATCACCGGTCAGTTCATAATCAAACCGGGTTCCTGTGGTAAAAAAGGGCGAATCGGACGAAACGGGATCACCCGCCTGCACCGACTCGAAACGTAAGTCCTGATAACCCACACCTGCATTGATGGTCCACTCCGTTCGCGGGGTGTGAATGAAGTCGTAACCAAAGCCGGTGGAGATGGAATACTGCCCGCCAATATTGGAAAACGGATCGCGGTAGTATTCCGCTTCCAGCGTTTTAAAGTAGAAGCGACTGGTCCAGAACCAGTCTAAGAAACCTGAGAGGCGCTGGTTATCAGCGGTGTCAATCTCCTGCGCTGTGCTATAGTTAGCCAAGTAATCTGCGTTAAAACGGGTTCGCGCCGTACGTCGTTGAAGGTTGGCCTGAACCGTGAGATCAACCGTTTCCGTATTACCTCCCCGCGCGTTGAGTCCGACTGATGCCATGCCTGACCAATAATCTCGTTCGTGCTCCTTTCCACCCGCAATAGAGATCACCCGCTCGCGCGGGATGCTCACCTCGTGTTCGCTACGCAGCAACCTGACTTGATTATCCTTGATCACCAGCAAACCACGTAGAACAGAGGTATCGCGCGGCCCTCCCTCCCCCTCGACAAATACCGTTTTCATGGCGCGGGTCCGCAGCTGCTTGACGTCATCGAAATCAAACTCCTGCAGATCCATCTCATCGCTGTCAAATTCCAGCGTAAAATCATACATCACCTTAAAGTCGCCCTTGAGCCATTCGCCCGAAGTGAGCTGCAACCAGTCGAATTCGCTGTCGACAGGCGGGGCAAAGGCCTCCCACGGGTCGACCTCTTTTTGGGGCTCGTCCGCTTTTTCCTCTTCCACTCGGCGCACCACCTCCGCGACCTCTGCCGCTTCCGTAGCTTTGTCCTTTTTCTCGACCGCCATGGCTTCCACCGCTTCCGCAACCTCCACATCGTTGGTCGCCTTCAGGGAGTCCACCACCTCCACCTCATTCGTAGTAGCCACCGGTTCCTCCGCAAAAGTCAGCCCTGCACCCAGAAACAAAATAGATAAAATTTTAATGGCTCTCATTCCTATTCTCACTTTCCTTACTCATTATGATACGGGTGATTTGCAACCACCGTACATGCTCGATAGAGACCTTCAAGTAAAACAATGCGCGCAACGCCCCCCGCCAGCACCAACGACGATAGAGACCACACGGCATCGGCCCTTGTCCGAACGGACTCCGCTAACCCCAGCGCACCGCCGATCACCACCACCATCCGCCGCTTCCCGGCCAAAGGAACCCCGCCCTGCCGCGAGGCCTCCAGCAGCGGTGCCAGCTGCATGGTTTCGATTTTTTTGCCGCGCTCGTCGCAAGCGATCAGGTAGTCGCCCTCCTTCAACAGCTTGAAGATACGCTCCGCCTCGGCCTGCTTCGTCTGCTCCGGGGTGCGCGATGAAACCT
>JAUXGY010000171.1 GCA_030621805.1 Kiritimatiellales bacterium
TGATAGAGTTGACGATAAGTAATACATGTATTATTATGTATTTTACTATCACACCCTATTGGGTGTGATAATTATTATTAAAGGCTGATTAACGAGGTGTTCCTTCAAGAATCTACGGAATATCCGCGTGTAATAGAGGCGGTGTTCTTTCGTGTGCATCCATCAGACTAAGCAGATCGGGCACTATGCGCTTTCTCCGGCAACGAAGCCGGTCGTCCAGCAGAGCTGGAGTGAGTAACCGCCGGTGGGGCGGCTGAGATGCAATAGGTCGCCGACAATAAATAGGTTGGGATGCAGCCGTGAGGCCATCGTGCGCGTATCGATCTCAGCCATATCGACCCCGCCGTCGCAGACCACCGCCCAGTCGTAGCCCATGGTTGCGGTGATAGTGAGCGGCAGATCCTTGAGCTGCTTCGCTAGGGCTTTGCGCTCTTCGAGTGTGACCCCATTTACCTTTTTATCTAGTAACTCCGGCGGGAGGAGCGCGATGAGTGCACGCCCCATTCCGGTGGGGACGAGTGCTTTCACCACATTGCGCACCAGCTTGTTTTTATTTTCGCCGAATGTCTCCAGCACGCAGGTATCAACCTCATGCGGTTCTAGGTTGGGAAAGAGATCAATACGTGCCGCCACCGGCCCGTGCTTGAGTAGTTTTTTTACCTCATGTGCGCTGTTGAGGATCAGCGGCCCCGAGATCCCAAAATGCGTAAAGAGGATTCTTCCCTCTCGCAAAAGGCGGTCGCCGTTGGCGGCGGTGAAAGTGATCTTCATTGGGTCGAGCGTGGTGCCGGATAGATCTTTCACCCATTGTTCTTTCACACGCAGGGGAACGATGTCCGGCGTGGCGTCGTGGACGGTGTGGCCGGTCTCGCGCAACCAGTCCGGCGCGGCACCCGCCGACCCGGTGGCGAGGATGATGCTCTCGGCCGTGATGGCTCCTCGGCCAGTTTCGATACCAACGATTTTTCCGGCTTCGAGCAACAGCTGTTTGGTCGTGGTTTCCATTCGGATTTCGACGCCGTGTTCCTGCATGTATTCCATGAGCACGCGGGTCACATCGGCGGCCTGATGGGTTTCGGGGAAGGCGCGCTTGCGTTCTTCGACGACAAGCGATAGGCCGCGTTCGGTAAAAAAATCGAACGTTTCCTGCACGGAAAAGCGTGAGAAAGGAGAAAAGAGAAACTTGGCTCCTTCTCCGAAAAACGAGAGAAAGACGCGGGTATCGAACTCGGCGTTGGTAATGTTGCACCGCCCGCCGCCCGTTCGGTTGAGTTTTTCGCCAAACGCCCGGTTTTTTTCCACCAGTAATACGCGCCGCCCGTATTCCGCGGCATGCCCCGCCGCTATCAGACCCGCCGGACCGCCACCCACCACGATTACATCGAAACATTCCATGCGCGGGAATCCATAGTTTTCTAGGGAAAAAGAAGATGGTCGGGGCGGAGAGATTCGAACTCCCGACCTATTGCTCCCAAAGCAACCGCGCTACCAGACTGCGCTACGCCCCGTTTTCCTTATCGGAAAGCGCGAAAATATCGGTGATTCGCCGGGTAAAGGCAATTCCTTTTTTGAAGATTTCTGAAACAGTTGTAATTGCAGTTCACCGGGGTATGATGAGACGACTATGAAAATGGATATTAAGACGGTTGGTGAGTTGAACGAGGTAATCCGTGGCGGTGTGGTGCGCGAGTATATTCGCCGGGAGGAGGAGGCCAAGAGGCTGGAGGTGGTAGATATTGCGGCGGAGATCGCGGAGAAAAACCATCGCCTGAAGTGGATTTGGTTGGCGGGGCCATCGTCGTCGGGAAAGACGACATTTACGCGGCGACTGGCGGAGGAGCTTCGCGCGCAGGGGGTTCGGACGCACCAGATTTCGTTGGACAACTATTTTGTAAACCGCGACCTGACCCCGAGGAATGCCAAGGGCGAATATGACTATGAGCATATCGAGGCGATTGATCTTCCGTTTCTAGAGCGCCATCTTGAAAAGCTGGAGCAGGGCCATACGATCGAGATGCCGCACTTTAAGTTTCTGCACGGGCGGCGTGAGTTTCGGGGGGAGATTGTGAGCCTTGAGTCGGACGAGCTGGCGCTGATCGAGGGGATTCATGGGTTGAACCCGCGCATTACGTCGTTTGTGGATACGGCGCATTCGCTTAAAATCTATATCTGCGCACGCACGACGCTGATGCTGGACCGCGAGATCCGGATTTCGAGCACGAACCATCGGATGATGCGCCGGATGATTCGTGACCATAATTTTCGGGGTAACCCCGTGGAGAAAACCTTTAGCCTCTGGCCTTCGGTGCGGGCGGGGGAAGATCGGTGGATCTTTCCGTTCCAGCCGCTGGCGGATCGGGAGTACAACTCGGCATTGGGCTACGAGATTTCGGTGTTAAAGCCGTTGGCGGAACCGTTGATTTGTTCATTGCCGGATTCGCATCCAGGCCACGAAAAAGCCAGAGAACTACTGGAGTTTCTGGGTAGTTTCGAGCCGATTGATCGGTCGCTTGTTCCGGCGGATTCTATCCTTCAGGAATTTATTGAGTCGCCGTAACAGGATCGGCGATCCGTGATCCTGCGGCAACCGCTTTCCCTTCGGGTGAAGCGGTACTACACCGGGCACCGGCTAGTGAAACCGATGTAATGGGAATTTCGAGTCGCCGCGTTAGCGTACGATGCCTTTTTCAGAGGCGCGGCAGAAGGCGATCAGGTGTTTGATTTCGGGGGTTTGCTCGAGTTCGGTTTCGATCTTTTCGAGAGCCTCGGAAACGGGGCTTTTCTGGCGATAGAGGATGCGGTAGGCCTCCTTAATCACTTTGCGGTCGTCTTCGTCGACGCCTCGCCTTTCTAACCCGACTTTGTTGAAACCGCGGACTTCAAGCGGGTCGCCGTGACCAATCATGTAGGGCGGAAGGTCCTTGGTTATTTTCGACATGGCGCCGACAAAGGCCATGCGGCCAATACGGAGAAATTGCACGACCCCCACGGCCCCTTCAATGATGGCCATGTCTTCGATGGTTACATGCCCGGCGATCTGACAGGCATTAGCGATGATGACGTGGTCGCCCACATGACAGCAATGGGCAATGTGTGCATAGGCCATGAGGAGGCAGTTGCTTCCCACGATGGTGAAATCGCCGTCGTTGGTCGCGGCATTGATGGTGACATACTCACGAATGGTATTGTTGTCGCCAATCTTTACGCCGGGATTTCCTCCCTTAAATTTTAAGTCCTGCGTCTGGCCGCCGATGACAGCGAATGGGGATACGGTGCATCCATTGCCGAGGGTGGTTTGTCCGGCCACGACGACGTGGGATATGAGCTTGGTGCCACTTCCAATTTTTACCCTTTCACCTACGGTGCAATAGGGTCCGATGACGGCGTCGTCGGCAATCTGCGCGCCATCGGCGATGATGGCGGTTTCGTGGATCTGTGCCATGGGCTTACGCTACTCCGTAGCCGAACATGAGCTCTGCCTGGCTGGCGAGCTCGTCGCCGACATAAGCCTTGCCTTCCACCACCGCCATGCGCGAGCGTAGGCGCGTGACTTTGATTTCCATGCGAAGGGTGTCGCCGGGAACCACCTTGCGGCGGAATTTGGCCTTGTCGATCGACATGAAGTAGGCGATCTGACCCTCTTTGTCGTTCACCTTGTTGAGCAGGATGCCGGAGATCTGAGCCATGGCTTCGAGCTGCATGACACCGGGCATGATGGGCTCTCCAGGAAAATGGCCTTGGAAGAAGGGTTCGTTAAAGGTCAGGTTTTTGTAGCCAACGATGGTTTGCTCTTCGATGTTCATATCCAGTATGCGATCCACCAGCATAAAGGGGTAGCGATGCGGCAACATGTCCAAGATTTGATTTACATCCATGATCATGGGTCTCTCCTGTTAGGTTAAAAAGTGAAGGAAAACTAGGGGTTCCGTCAGGGTTATTCAATGTTTTTTTGTGGGGTCAAAAGTGTATCCAATGCGGGACAGCCATCGGGAACGCTCCATGCGAACGGGAAACTGCGGCACTGTTCCGGTCGAGTTTCATAGATGGAACACCGGTCGCTTTTAAGAAAGGAACAGCTACCGTCTTCCTTATCCAGCAGTGCCAGCTGAATACGATTGGGAGCCAGACGGGTTTGGTGATCGATGAATTCTTGTTCTGACAACTCCAGATGACTGGCAATTTTTGCGATGTCGCTGTTGGTCAGCAACACCGATCCCGACCAGCGACAACATTCGCCGCAGCCCGTGCATTTAAAGGCTTTTAGGATTTCGGGGTCAGTCATTGAGCAGATCCATGGCGAAGGGGACTTCGATGAGGGGGAAAGTAGCACGCATCCGCGCGAGGGCAAGGTTTTGAATTGAAGAAGTATAGGCAATCCTATATCTGAGTATAGATTGTCAAGAGAAGGGGGGGGACACATGGATCTATTTATCGCTAAAGGTCGGCTCAAGCTCATGCTGTGGTTTGTGGGCATTGGGTTCTTCTTTGGTTTATTCGCTACGTGGCATGCGTGGCGGCAGATCGAGCTGGGGGGTGAAGGGGCGGAACGTTTTCTGCTTAGTGTCACGGTAACGGGTGCATTGGCCTTGGCCTGGGCGGGGGTGCTGGTTTCCTTTTTCATCATCCGGAAAATCATGAGGCCAAGGCCGACCGACGATTCCCGGTGGGCACATACTTTTTGGTGGTCACATATTCCGTGGGGCGTGATGAAATACGCGGCCTTGCTGATCCTTATTGCCATACTGTCGCTCGGCGTATCGTGGCTCTCTTCCAAAGGTGCGACCGAATTTACTTTGTTGGAGAAGGGAAAGTTTAAGCGGCTTGAGGAGCGGATTATAGAAAACCCCGAAATTTTGGAACGCAAGGAAAGAGGCAGCGGGAAGACGCTACTAATGCTGGCGCTGGAGAACGGAAGCGCCGAAGCGATCGAGCTGCTGTTATCAAGCGGCGCGGAACTACAGGCTTCCACCAACGGGCCAAACTGGGTGATGACCGCACTTCCAAACCCTC
>JAUXGY010000195.1 GCA_030621805.1 Kiritimatiellales bacterium
CCATTTTAAGGTTTCGAGAAAGGCGCTCTTCGGTTTTCTTCAACGCAATGGGTTCATCGAGCGCGCGCGCCACGTTGCTCAGCTTGATATCCTTCGCCGACTGCAACCCGAAAACCATCTGGTTGAGGAACTTGCAATGCGGCTTTGAAAAATGGGGATAGAGTATCCCCATAAATCCATCAAACTGTTCTCGGATTTTAAGTGCGGTCTGCGTACGGTTCATTTCGGTCTCCTGCCGTTGATAATGTGGTGTTAGCAACTGGCATTAAAGGAGACCATTCCACTTTATGGAAAGCGTTTCTTTTGAAAATTCAATGAGTTACGTTAATCAGGCATTAAAAAGTGGGGAATGTCCTGTTAAATTTTAACTATTATTTTGTTTTGGGCGATTAAATTCAGTATGAAGTGGGTGTAGTAGTTTCTAGAGAGAAAGGAAGGGCAGGCGTATGAATCCAATCAAGATTGCGGAACAGTTTGATGTGGCGGGGCAGCTGGCGAGCATGCAGCCGACGGGAAGCGGAAATGTGAACGACACCTATCTCGCCGTTTTCCGAACCCACTTCTCCGAGGAGCGCATCATTATCCAGAAGGTCAACGGGCATGTTTTTGCCCAGCCCGAATGGATTATGGAAAATCTCAGTATCCTTACGAATCATTGCCACAAGCAGATGCAGGCCGAAAGCGGAAGCGCCGACCGCATATGGCAACTCCCCCGCATTGTGCCATGCCGCAACGGGCAGGATTATTTCCGTGATGACGAAGGCGGGTTTTGGCGAGCGCTCACGTTGATTGCCTCGGCCTCCTCCTTTGAAATTGCACAGGGTGCTGAACATGCTCGCGAAGTAGGCATGGTGCTTGGCCAGTTCCACCGCATGCTCTCCAGCATGAACCCTTTGAGCCTGCGCGATACTTTGCCTGGGTTCCACGAGACCCCCAAATACCTTGCGCAATACGATGAAGTGCTTAAAACGAAAGGGGCACAGGAATTAATTAAAAGCTCCATGGAAGTCCGGACGATCGTCCAGTTTGTCGAAGACCGCCGCGAGTTTTCCCACACGTTGGAACAGGCCTTGGCGACGGGCGAACTCGAAACGCGTCTGATTCATGGCGATCCCAAGGTCAGCAATATTATGATCGATGACGATACGGGCAAAGGCACGGCCATCATCGACCTCGACACCGCCAAGCCTGGCCTCATTCACTACGATTTTGGCGACGCCCTTCGTTCGCTCTGCAACCGCGAGGGGGAGGAAACAAAGGATATTGGCAAGGTCGCCTTCGATCTCGAGTTGTGCGAGGCCTTTGTTCAAGGTTACATCAAATTTGCCAAAGGTTTCCTCACGGTGAACGACAAAAAATATCTCTACGACTCCATTCGTCTCATCACCTTCGAACTCGGATTACGATTCTTCCAAGACCACTTGGCAGGCAATGTCTACTTTAAGGTAAAACAGCCCGAGCAAAATCTCCACCGCGCAAAGATTCAGTTCAAACTTTGCGAAAGCATCGAAACGCGCAAGCGCCAAATCAAAGAGGTATTGGCCCATGCGATCGATGGGGAATAGAAAACGCTTGCCATCTATACGTGTTTGATTAGGGTGTTGTTTCTCCTACGCAATGGGCTGTGGCCGGTTGCAAGGGATCTTTAAATCAATCTGAAGGTTTCGTACTAC
Organism: Kiritimatiellales bacterium; assembly: GCA_030621805.1. Taxonomy (GTDB): domain Bacteria; phylum Verrucomicrobiota; class Kiritimatiellia; order Kiritimatiellales; family Pontiellaceae; genus Pontiella. The sequence continues at coordinate 1,674 of JAUXGY010000195.1, forward strand.
GAAACGGAGGAGACCATGGAAACACGTCTAGGCTTTGTTGGCCTCATTATTGAAGATCGCGAAGAAAACGCGGCGAGCGTTAATGCGTTGCTCTCTGAATTCGGCGAACTCATTCTTTCGCGCACCGGCGTACCTTGTCCTAAGCGCAACTGCTCGGCGATCACGCTCGTTATCGATGCCTCCACCGACCAACTAGGAAGCTTGACGGGCCGTTTGGGCCGCCTTTCCGGCGTCTCTGTCAAAGCCATGTTGAGCAAAGTCAAATGAAGGTGCGCAACGAAACTGATTTTCTGGGTGTGGTGGAACTTCCTATTGATGCGCCGTATGGTATTCATACCGCCCGGGCTTTGGAAAACTTCCCAATCCCCGGAAGCCCTGTTCCGACGTCGCTCATCTCCGCACTGGCCCAGGTCAAGAAAGCCTGTGCCCTTGCCAACAAGGAGTTGGGGTTTCTTGAAACCTCGAAGGCAAACGCTATTGTAGACGAGGCTTCCAGCCTCGTTGCTTCCGCCAAGCAATCCCGTTCGAGCGCAACGCGGCTGGAAGCCGCGTCTACATTGCCTGCCCTCCAAGGTGGCGCGGGGACCTCGACCAATATGTTGGTCAACGAGCTGATTGCAAATAAGACGGGGCTTCACCCCATCGAAGATCTCAACCTCCACCAATCTACCAACGATGTCTATCCAACCGCCGTGAAGATAGCCGCCATTTATGGCCTGCGCGAATTGGCTGAAAAAGTTGAGGCGTTGCAAGGCGCTTTCCAACGGCTTGAGAGCAAGTTTGCACATATTCCAACCCTTGGAAAAACGGAGCTGGTGGATGCGGTTCCACTGACGCTCGGGGCAGAGTTTGGTGCTTTTGCCGAAGCCTTTGCTCGCGACCGCTGGCGCACGTTTAAATGCGAGGAGCGTCTGCGGGTGGTCAATCTCGGCGGTACCGCTGTCGGCACGGGACTGACCGCGCCGCGCAGCTATATTTTTCTCGTCACCGAAAAGCTACGCGAAGTCACCGGCCTCGGGTTGAGCCGAGCCGAAAATCTGGTCGACCAAACGGCCAACTCAGATGCGTTTGTTGAGGTTTCCGGCATCATGAAAGCCGCCGCCGTCAACCTACTTAAAATTTGTGGCGATCTGCGGTTGCTGCACATGATCGGCAAGATCCATCTGCCTGCGGTGCAGGCTGGCTCGTCGATCATGCCCGGCAAGGTCAATCCCGTGATTCTCGAAAGTGTGATGCAGATTGGCATCAAGGTTCAAGCCAACGACTTTATCGTCACCGAATGCGCTTCGCGCGGCAGCTTACAGATTAATGAATTCATGCCGCTACTCGCTTCCGCATTGCTGGAGTCGATGGGGTTGCTCGCGACTGCCGCCGGAATGCTCGCCCAGCATGCTGATGGTATCGAAGCCGATGAACCCGAATGCGAACGACAGTTTAACGCCTCGCTGGATATCGTGACCGCCTTTCTTCCATCCATCGGATACGACCAAGCCACAGATCTGGTTGAAGCCTTCAAAAATCAGCACGGCTTGTCAGATTTTAGAAAATTTCTGGAGAACGAACTGGGGGCGGAGTTGGTTCAAAAAACTCTTTCTCCGCAAAACCTAATGGCACTGGGGCATCGCTAATGCAAAAGACTCCCAAAAGTCTACGTTTGCACATCGCTCTGTTTGGTCGAACGAACGTAGGTAAATCTAGTTTCCTGAATTTGGTGGCTGGGCAGGAGGTATCGATTGTCTCCGAGCAACCGGGCACTACGACGGATGTGGTGGAAAAGCCGATGGAGCTATTGCCGATCGGCCCGGTCGTTTTTCTCGATACCGCAGGGCTGGACGACACAACGGCACTCGGCGAAAAGCGCATTGGTAAAACCGAGAAGGTGTTCGACCGTGCCGATGTGATCCTGTTGCTGCACGAGGGCAACCAGGTAACCGAATTCGAACAGTCGGTTGAAGCCAAGGCGGACGCAAAGAAGATCCCAGTGATTCGGGTTGCCAACAAGGCGGATCTGATTGATCTGACCGATCCGTCCTATCTCCCTTGCAACTCCACCGACCTCGCTTCTCGTGAAAAAGTACTGGCCGCTCTCAAGGCCGAATTGCTTCGCGTTTGTCCCGACGAATTTATCACCCCGCCACCGCTAATGAGCGATCTCGTAAGGCCGGGGGGGATTGCGATGCTGATTGTCCCGATCGATTTGCAGGCGCCGAAGGGGCGGCTGATTCTTCCGCAGGTTTCGACGATCCGCGATGCGTTGGATAACGATGCGGCGACGTTGGTTTGTAAGGAGCGGGAATATGCACATATGCTCCGTATTTTGAAGCAGTCACCGGACGTGGCGATCTGCGATTCACAGATGGTGCTCAAGATGGTAGCTGATACACCGCCGGAGATCCCCTGCACGACCTTCTCTATCTTATTTGCCCGTTTGAAAGGCGACTTACGGAAGTTTGCCATGGGTGCGGCGGCGATTGATCGGTTGGAGCCAGGCGACAAGGTCCTGATTGCCGAGTCCTGCTCGCACCATGCGCTGGAGGATGATATTGGCCGGGTTAAAATTCCGCGCTGGTTGCGGCAGTATGTAGGCGTGGATGTGCAGATTGATGTCTATTCCGGTCATGACTTTCCGGACAATCTGTCCGAATACAAACTGGCGGTCCAGTGTGGCGGTTGTATGCAAAACCGCCGTGCGGTGCTTTCGAGAATTGAAAAATGCGACTCGGCGGGTGTGCCGATCACAAACTATGGAATGTGCATTGCCCAAACGCAGGGGGTCTTGAAGCGGGTGTTATCGCCGTTTCCTGCCGCGCTGATGGCTTATGAAGAGGAAATGAAATGAAACATGGATTGCCTAAAGTAGATATTGAAGGCCTAACCAGCTTTATCCCTGAAAAGGAGATTTTTGGGTGGCTTGAAAAGACAAAGAACCCGTCAAAGGAGCGGGTGCGGGAAATTATACAGCGATCGCTCGATAAGAACCGCTTG
>JAUXGY010000425.1 GCA_030621805.1 Kiritimatiellales bacterium
AGATAGACGCCCGCCTTGACCATCGTGGAGGAGTGCAGGTAGGCGCTCGCGGGGGTTGGAGCCTGCATGGCATTGGGGAGCCAAAAGTGGAAAGGGAACTGTGCTGATTTGGTGAAGGCACCGACGCAGACGAGGACGAGGATGGGCAGGTAATGTTCGTGTGCACGAAGCGCGGCACCGCGCTGGATGATTTCGGATAGCCGCCAAGTGTCGAGCGCCTGCGCCAGTAGAATGCTTCCCGCCAGCAGGAACAGTCCGCCGAGCACCGTGACCAACATCGCCTGGAGGGCGGCAGAGCGAGCGGCTTCGCTTTCGTGGTTGAAGCCGATCAATAGGTAGGAGGTGAAACTGGTGAGCTCCCAGAAAATAAAGACGATCAAAAGATGGTCGCCCAGCACCACGCCGAGCATCGATGCCATGAACGCAATCATATACATCAGGAAGCGGCCTTGTCGCGGATCGCCCTTAAAGTAGCCTTGTGTATACAAAAGAATCAGCGTTCCGATTCCGCTGATGAGCAAAGCAAAAAGAAGGCTGAGCCCATCGAGGCGAAGCGCAAATTCAATTCCGAGCCCTTCCACCCATTGGAAGGATTGCTCGACAGGATGGCCGTGCATCACCTCGGGAAGCTGCCGGAGCAACCAAACGAAAAAAGCGGCCGGAGCCAGCGCCAGCAACGATCCGGCATATGCGGGAATCTTGCGATGAAGCCAGGGGGCAAGTAGGGCGGTGGAGAAACAGATTGTGAGCAAGGTCAACATGGTTGGATTAGTATGGAAAGATCAGCCATGCCTTTCCGGCTGTGGCCCGGTGTTGTTCGTCTGGAATTTCAATACGTCTTTTCCTTTAATGAATTGTGACTGCTCGCGCACCTGATCCACTCGCTAGAAAATGATGCTTCCGCCTCTCCGCTAGAGAGAACCAAATATGAATTTGCGACGCAAGCCGGAACGCGATAGAAGCATAGGAAAGATGATCGGAATCATCAGCCTCTTTTTTGAGGCATGAAAGAGGAACAACACCCCTGTAAATACTATGTTATTTGCATATTTTCCTGTTGCGTTGTTTTCGCCGATACCCTAAAACTTTCCCATCGCTGAGACCGATACGGAGTCGGACAGTATTTATTGGAACTAACCAGGAACCCATGAGGAGAGAGTACAATGGCAAAACCCATGACTAAATCGCAAATCATCGCAGCAGTAGCTGAAAAGGCTGAAATTTCTAAGGCTCAGGCCAAGGACGCTTTGGAAGGTCTTGCAGAACTTGCATACGAAGGCGCAGCAGACGGATTCACCATTCCTGGCATCGGTAAGCTCGTTATTGTTGACCGCAAAGCACGCATGGGCCGCAACCCAGCGACTGGCGAAACCATTCAGATCGCAGCGAAGCGCGTTCTTAAGTTCCGCATTGCGAAAGCAGCCAAAGACGCCGTACTTTAATTCTGCGTTGATTTGATGCATACACCGTCCCGCTCAAACGGGACGGTTCTTTTTTTCAACACCATGAAAACATGCTCTGCCATCCTTGTTCTACTAGCCACGCTCGCCCTCGTCGGCTGCGCCACCCCCACCGACGACTATCGCGACGAAAAGGAATATTCCGACTTGCCGTGGAACACCCCGCAGCAATGGGAAGGTTCCCGCCAGATCCCCGGCATGTCGTCAGGCTATTAATCAGCCCGCCATTTTAGACCCAAAAAAGCCCGCCGAACCGCGGGCTTTTTTGGGTCTAAATATGAGCAACGAACCTACCCATTTATTTCAACGAGTTTCTCGGCGATCTGGATGGCGTTGAGTGCGGCACCTTTCCAGAGGTTATCGCCGGCGACAAATAACGAAAGGCCGTTGTCGAAACCTTGGTCCTTGCGGATGCGCCCGACCAATACCTCTTCCTTTCCATCCGCATTCATGGGCATCGGAAAGATTCCGTTTTCAATGTCGTCCGCCAGCTCCACGCCATCCGCTTTTTCCAGCACTTTGCGGGCAGCTTCGGGCGTTACCGGCTTTTCGAACGAAACGTGCAGGGCTTCGCTGTGGGAATTAAACACCGGAACGCGGACGCAGGTGCAGGAAACGCGGATTGAATCGTTGGCTAGAATTTTATGGGTTTCGCGTGCCATCTTCAGCTCTTCGCTGGGATGGCCATCCTGCGCGCCGCCGATCTGCG
>JAUXGY010000446.1 GCA_030621805.1 Kiritimatiellales bacterium
CCAGGTGTCCGGTGTTACGTTCCTCTTCGATCACTCGGCATCCAAAACTCATCTCGACGCGGTCAACGTCGCGGTCGGGGCCCTGGGCAAACTCGACTCCTCGTCATCGGCGATGAGCCAAGCCGAGGCCGATTACAAAAAGCAGCAACGCGAGACCGAAGAACTGGCCACGGAAATTCGCAGCGCTCTCGACAGCTGTGGTGTGCCGAGCCGTGTGCAGGTTGAAGATGCACCGGAACTGGTCGAACTCTTTCAGCACGTCGCAGTTGCGCGGCAAGCGGTCGAGTCGGCTCAGGCCGAACACGAGGCCGCGCTGGAGCAGTTTCCCCGCTGGCCGAGCCGGATGGGCTACACCTTGCGCGATAAGCGCTACCGTTATGTGAAGTGGGTCGAGAACGATTATAAAAATGGCAAGGTAACCGGGCCGACGGTGGATGCCGAGCTCTACGACTATGAGAAGGATCCGTTGGAGAGGGTTAACCTCGCCAATAATCCGGAATATAAGGACGTGGTTTCCAACTTTGAACGCATCTTCAAGAAGCGCGGTGTTGCGCAGGAGAACTAGCCTGATCTATTCATAAAAATGGATGAAAACGGCGTAAGGAGTGAAATCTGGAAGAAATATGGCTCTTCGAATATTTTTATGGTGAGAGCGGTTCCTGAGGTTTGATGGCATCGTCATTGCATGCCCATAATGAGGCATGAATGCAACAGAAGAACATTATGCGAGATTGTTGGGACTCGTGTCTCCTTGGAAGGTGGCGCGGGTGAAGCTAAGCGTGGAGAAGCTGCGAGTGGATATCTTTGTGGAATACGGGCAAGGAAACGGAACCTGCCCGGAGTGCGGTACGACTTGCCGAGTATACGACCGGTCTCCCGGGCGGGTGTGGCGGCATCTCGACACCATGCAGTTCGGAACGTACCTGCATTGCGAGCCTCCCCGAACCGAATGTGCGGAGCATGGGATCAAAACCATGTCGATGCCTTGGGCGGGGAAGCATTCGCGCTTTACCCAGCTCTTCGAAGCCTTCGCCATCAACGTGATGCTGGCGAGCCGGTCGCTTCAGGAGGCAGGGAAGCTGTTGCGTCTCGAATGGCACCAGCTCCACGGCATCATGAAACGGGCGGTTGAACGGGGGTTGAAACGGCGCGGAAACGATGAAATCGCGTGGATCGGAATGGATGAGAAATCGTTTAGAAAAGGTCATGACTACGTCTCGCTCATGAACGACCTGGAACGCTCCCGTGTGCTTGATGTCGTGGAAGGGCGAGAGGGCAACGCGGCCGACAGGCTCATTGCAAAGGCCCTGGATGAAGGGCAGCGCGAAATGGTCTGCGGCGTGGCCATCGACATGTCGGCTCCGTATATCGCGGCGATCCACCGCCACTTGCCGCATGCGGATATCGTCCATGACAAGTTCCACCTCGCCAAGCACCTCAACGAGGCCGTCGACAAGACCCGCCGCAAGGAGCACCGCAAGCTGCTCAAGAACAAGGACGAGCGGCTCAAGGGCACCAAGTATTCGTGGCTCAAAGGGATGGAGCACCTAAGCGACGAGTCGCTCGCGCAGGTCGAATCCCTGGCGAAGGCGGAGCTCGATGTCGCCAAGGCGTGGTATATCAAGGAACTGTTCCGGCACTTTTGGACGCGGCGCGATGTCGCGTTTGCCCGCAGCTATTTCGAAAGGTGGTACAAAGAGGCTTTTAAAACGGGGTTGCCTGAAATCCGGAAGGTTGCGCGGATGCTGAAGAAGCATCTGGAGAACATCCTGACCTACTTTGAATGCTACATCACCAACGCCGTGTCCGAAGGGCTCAACTCCAAGATCCAGACGATCAAGGCCAATGCCCGCGGATTCCGAAACTTTGAAAACTACCGAGTGAGCATCCTGTTCTTCTGTGGGAAACTAGAGCTCTCACCATAAAAATATTCGAAGAGCCGATTTAAAGCCGTCAATGAG
>JAUXGY010000376.1 GCA_030621805.1 Kiritimatiellales bacterium
CGTTTCCAACCGGGAGACTGATTTAAAACTGGAAACCTAAAAATCAGGCTCTACGTTAATTTTTGTGGAGCGAGATCCAGCTTTCCGCAGAAGAATAAAATGCTAGTTCTGTAGTTTTCGAAATTCCGAAACCCTCGCGCATTCGCCTTGATCGTCTGGATCTTGGAATTGATGCCTTCCGAGAAGGCATTGGTGATGTAGCAATCGAAATAGGTCAGTATATTCGCAAGGTGCTTTTTCAACATCCGGGCGACTTTCCTTACTTCCGGCAAGCCTGTGCCGAACGCTTCCTTATACCAATAATCAAAATAGCTTTGCGCAAAAACGGCATCGCGCCGCGCCCAGAAGTGCACGAACAGTTCCCGGATATACCACGCCTTTGACACATTCAATTCTCGCTTCTTGATGGATTCAAGCTGGGCTAGCGATTCGTCGCTGAGATGATCGAGTCCTTTAAGCCAGAGGAATTTAGTCCCCTTCAATATCTCATCTTTATTCTTCATCAATATGCGATGCTCTTGACGGCGAGTCTTGTCCACCGCGTTGTTGAGATGCTGGCTGATATGAAACTTGTCATGAACAATATCCGCATGGGGCAGCAACCGGTTGATCGCCGAAATATAGGGAGCCGACATATCGATGGCCACGCCGCAAACCATCTCGCGTTGCTTCTCATCAAGAGCCTTGTTAATCAGCTTATCCGCCGCTTTTCCCTCCCGGCCTTCCACCACATCAAGGACTCGCGCGCCCTCTATGTCGTTTAGGATCGATACGTATTTATGCCCTTTCCTGAATGATTTTTCATCCATTCCAACCCAGGGGATTTCATCAGCAATACGTCGGTCAAGCCCCCTCTCCACCGCTCTTTTCATTATGCCATGAAGCTGTTGCCAATTAAGTCTCAAGAGTTTCCCTGCCTCTTGTGTGGATCGGCTCGCCATGAGCACGTTGATGGCGAATGCTTCAAAGAGCTGCGTGAAACGAGAGTGCTTCCCCGCCCATGGAATCGTGGCGGTCTTGATTCCGTGTTCTTTGCATTCTACCCGGGGAGGACGGCAATGTAGAGTCGTTTCAAACTGCATGGTATCGAGATGCCGCCAGGTTCGTTCCGGCGAATGGTCATATAAGCGACAGCTCAATCCGCACTCCGGGCAGCATGCGCTCTGGCCGATGTGCGTGATATGAATATCCACTTTGAGTTTTTCTGTGCTCAAATCAACCTTCGACACCTCCCAAGGAGAGGTTAGTCCCAACAATACTTCATAATGCTCTATTGTGCTAATCATGCCGCATAATGATCCAAAACCCGCACGACCCCCAAGTCCAATTTCCTATGCTCTCCACAAAAATTAACGTAGAGCCGATATAATTAAATATAAACAATAAGGAAGGTAGCAGATGAAAAAGTTGAATGTAGTTGTATCATGCGTTGCAGTTCTCGGCTTGGCCGCGATCACAGGGTGTCAAACGATGGGTGGAGGCGCTGCACAAGAAGAAGCAGATGCCGCCCTCGCACAATCACAGGCAGAAACCGCGGCCGTACAAGCGGAACTTGATGCCGCACGGGCCGATGCAGACACGAAGGCTCAGGCCGCGCAGAGCATCCCCGGTAGTACCCTGACACAAGCCGGAACGCTACTGTTTAAGGCGGAAGGCCAATCCGTGGCTGTAGCCGGAGACGGTGCCCTGGGCGTCGCCAAGGCTCGACTCGCGGCAGAAACCATTGCTAAGGCCAATCTGTTGGAAATCCTGAAAGGAGCCCTGGTCACCAGCTCGGTGTCCATCGGCGATATGATGTTCGAATCCCAGCTGGTCACCTCCACCGTCAGCGGATGGCTGGGAGGAGTTGTCCTGGAAACCGGATCCAGCGCTAATGAGCAAAGCCGTCTTCCCAACGCCGAGCCGGTCGATCAGATGATTACCGCCAAAGCCACGCTTGAGCTCTCTGCGGAAGCTTGGGAAAACCTGAAAAACTACGTCGAGTAGCCGAGGCAACACGAACCAGCATGCGAAGGGAATACACGACAAGGGTATTCCCTTCGCTTTTTTCAACACGTCCATTAAAAGGCCGCTTACCATGAAAAAAAGTGCGTTCACACGAAGGGTGGCTACGTATCTTTTTTTTCTTTTAAGCACATGGTGCGTTGCAGAAGACGCGTCGAAAAAAGTTCCTGCCATCCCCCGCCCGGTGGTGGTTGAGGTATTCGGATATGCCTCCCAGGAAATCGACCAGCCCATCTCTTCTATTCATCGTGAAGCCCTCGAAGATGCGCTTAGGAATGCGGTGCTTCAAGCCCATGTAAGTCTGGAGGTGAAGGTTCGAAATGATGACCTGCGCCTAAAAGAACGTCAACTGCGGTTGCGAAGTGCAGGATCTGTAGAACACGCTCGAATGATCGCCGCAGACTTCATGCCCAACACCGATCCGCCGATTTACCGAGTACACATGGAGGTCAGCGTTCTTCCGCTTTCCTCGGTTCCCGCCACAATTCCTCTCCCTGCCCAAGTGGCCTTAATCATAACGTCAACGCATGGAAAACCCTTCCA
>JAUXGY010000161.1 GCA_030621805.1 Kiritimatiellales bacterium
CCAAAGGAGTTTCTTGGATTGGAGCATGGGGCTGGGATGAGCGTTGAGCAGAGGGTGGACCTCGGAGGCAACGGTACACGTGGGCTCTCCCTCGATCTGTCTCATGCATTGCTCTGCCAGCGGAATAAGTCCAGCAACCTGCCCCCAGCCGAGCATGATGGGCGTATCGGCCTTCCGGACCAAGGCATGGGCGCACTCGTTCGTGCGTTCGTTGCAGAATAGACTGTGCGTATGCCCTCCCATGATTTCTGAAAGCGTGTCGACCCGTTGCAGAAAGTTTCCTGACTTGGGATCTCTCAGGTCGGAAAGGTTAAGCACGCGGATGTGCCCCCACCCCTTGGCCACGGCAATGCGCATGATTTGATATTGCGTGTTGTCGGGCTGGGTCAGCACCAGCTCCTTGCGCATCGATCCCCTATTTTGTGGATATTCAATTTCACCATCCAGATGATAGATATCCTTAGGATGCGACGACCCCGGGTTCATCATCACCACGACCATGTCCGGTGCCATAAGCGAAATATCGGAGGGGTGTTCTTTATTAATAGATCGATCAACAATCTCCAGTACGCTTCGGCATTTTGCCCGCTCGCCAGCCATCGTGACCAGTTCGTAGAAATGCCCGTAGCAGGTAAACCGTTTTTTTAATTCTGCCGCGTATAAAAAATCCATCGTCATTCCTTTAGTTAGATCCGCCTATTTTTTCGATCTGCGTAGCAAGGTCAAGCCATACCTGATACGCAATAGGAAATATTTTGAGCTTTCGGCTCCGCAAATAACATTCTATCTTCCCTGCAAGTGAGATCGTAGTTTCCATGCACATAGCAATCGACATTCTAGCGGGAATCATACTGTTGTTCTTTTTTCTAAAGGGCTGGCACAAAGGGTTGTTGCTGTCGTTACTAGGCATTGCCCGGGTCGTGGCCTGTTATGGAATAGCCTACCTCGCGGGACGCCACATCGGCTACTGGCTCGGTGCGGCCACCCATCGCCCAAGACTGATCACCATTCCAGCGGTTGCGCTGGTTACCTTCGCGCTGGTTGTCTTTGCCTTTCACCTCATTATGCACAGTATCCATACTCGCCATAAGGAGAAAGAGAAGGAGAACGATTTCCAGCGCCCTCTTCCCAGCTGCCTCTCCGGCGGAGCAATCAATCTGGCAGCCGGCACGGTTTCGCTGGTCTTCCTGTTCTGGCTGTGCAGCTTGTTTTCTCTGGGCGTGGCCGGAACCCCCATGCCCGGTGCCGACCGATCCATCTTTGGCCGATTCGCCCGCCGAATGGTATACGAGCTAGCCTACACCGCCATTCCCAAACACAGTAATGAAAACCAGGTAGCCGCTTTGGCGCGCACGATTAGTAACCCAGGGAAAGGCATGGGGCATCTGGAACATATATTCGCGGCCAACTCGGTACAACAGTTGCTTTCCGACAAAACATTCGCAAAGGATCTGCTCAGCGGCGATGCCAATAGAATCGAACAGAACGCTTCCCTCCAGCACCTCTTCACCGACCGGGCCACACTGGATGATCTTCGTGAGTTGGGTCTCCTTTCGGGCTATGAAACAAAATCGGGAATCTGCCAAAAACTGGCTGCGGTGGGTCATAATGAAAAAATCCAGACCAGCATCGAAAACCTACAGATCAAACAACTCCTGACTCCAGACAAAATCCCCCGTCTAATCCGCGACCCTGATTTTGATACCATCATTGCCGAGTTGGTCAAATAGATGAATACATCGCCCCAGCTTGCAATTGACCCCGGCGACCGCAAGCTATACTCTTTCTTCGAGTTTAAAGGACAATACAACCCAAGGAGATTATTATGAAGAAACATCAGATGCTACTCACTCTCGCTCTCATCGCCCTAGTGACCGTCACCGGTTGCAAAACCAAAGTCGAGCGCGTCGCCGTCGATGAAACCATCGATCTTTCCGGGCGCTGGAACGACTCGGATTCCCAGCTCGTTTCTGCCGAAATGATTGCCGACATTGCCACCCGCCCATGGATCGAGGAATACACCGCAAAAAACGGCAAAAAACCCGTCGTTATTGTAGGAACGGTTCGTAATAAAAGCTCTGAACACATCGAGACCGAAACCTTCACCAAAGACCTTGAACGCGAGTTGATCAATAACGGCCGCGTCACCTTTGTGGCCAACACCGTTGAACGCGGCGAGCTTCGGCAGGAACGCAAGGAGCAGCAGACTTGGTCGAGAGAAGAAACCCAAAAACGCCTCGCCGCCGAAACCGGTGCCGACTTCATGCTCCAAGGTAGCATCAAAACCATCGTTGATCAGGAAGGCAAGGAACAGGTCATGTTCTATCAAGTCGATCTTGAGATGATTCACCTTGAGACCAATGAAAAAGTCTGGATCGGCGACAAGAAAATCAAGAAATACATCAAGCGATCCAAGCGGAAGTGGTAACAACTCACTGTCGGCAGAATGATTTTGCAGCAAAATAACTCCCCTTTGCAAAAGGCCGATCTAATTTCCAACAATTCTGAATCGAGGTTTTGACCGTTGAGTTCTCCGTCAAAAAAAATGATTCTGCCACAAAATGATTCTGCCTTTTTCCTATTGCTATGTGCGTTGCTACTGTCGGGTTGCGCGAACCTGCGTACAGACAAGACGCAGTATGCAGGCATGGATAAACTACTGGCGAAAGCAAACTATCCCGCGGCCATTGCCAAAATCGAAACCGCCAAGGAAACGGCCTATACCTATAAGGATCGGGTCGTCTACTTCCTCGACCTCGGAATGTTGCTGCACTGGAACGGCGACTATGAAAAGAGCAACGAGATGCTCGAAAAAGCCGAGCGCGGCATCGAGGCCAACTTTACCAAAAGCGTCACCCGTTCCGCCTCGTCGATGATCATGAACGACAACGTGCTCGCCTACGCAGGAGAGGACTACGAAGATATTTACCTCAATGCTTTCAAGACGCTCAACTACCTTGCGCTGGGTCTCAACGACGAGGCCTTTGTGGAGGTGCGACGGATCAATCTCAAGTTGGTACAGCTCGAAGATAAATACGACAAGGTGGCCCAAAAGATGAACCGGGCCGAAGAGGCCCATGAAACCTTTGTGCCGGGAACGAGCCATTTCCAAGAGTCCGCCCTAGGGCGTTACCTAGGCATGATGCTCTACCGCGCCGACTATAAATGGGACGACGTGCGCATCGATCTTGAAAAAATTGATCGGGGTTGGAAGCTTCAACCCGACATCTACACCTTTCCAATGCCCGACTTTTCCCGCTCGACCCAGCGAATTAACGCACCCAAAGCACGGCTCAATGTAATTGCCTTTAACGGCCTCGCCCCCGACAAGAAAGCCACCACCTTTTACATCCATACCGAAGAGAACATCATCGTGCTCGCTGGCACCGCAGAAAACTATCTCGGCAAGCAAAGCCTTTCCGGATTGAGCATTATTCCGTGGGATGGGGTCAACGAAGGTTACCACTTTAAGATCCAGCTCCCGTCCATGAAAAAACGCTCGTCCACGACCGCCCGTATCGAAGTGGAAGTCGTTGGAAAAACCACCCAGAACCTCCAGCGTCTAGAAAGCCTTGAAAATGTTGCCATCGAAGCCTTCAATATTCAGAAACCCCTGATCTACCTCAAAACCATCACCCGCTCGGTAATCAAGGGCCTTGCCGCCGAACAGGCTAAACAGGAGATGACCAAAAATATGGATAGCGGCCTGGGATTCTTCACGCGCCTTGCCGCCGACCTGCTCGTTGATCAAACCGAAAATGCTGACTTACGTGTCTCGCGCTTTTTTCCCGCCGAGGTAGCCATTCGTGAAATCCACCTCGACGAAGGCACCTACACCGTCCGCATTAAATACTACGGCACCGGTGGCCGCCTGCTCCACACCGATGAAAGAACCGACTTGCACCTTAAAGCCAACCAACTCAACGTGCTTGAATCCGCCTACTTAAATTAGGAACAGCCATGGGAAAATTATTCTACCACCAAATCGTTCTGTCTCTTTGCCTGCTGAGTCTGATCGGCTGTAAAAGTCTCACGAGGGGGACTCCAGACTGGGTGACGAATCCAAAATCAGTCTATCCCGAAAATCAATATCTCGTGGCCGTTGGCGAGGGAGACACTCGCCGTGCCGCAGAAAATGCCGCAGCTGCTAACCTTGCACGCATCTTCGAGTCACACATCGAATCCGACGAACGGCTCCTCGACCAAACCCACGAAACCACCACCTCTTTCGAACGCACCACCGATTTTTCCGCCAACATCAACATCCTCTCTTCCCAAACCTTATTCAATATCCAGCATGCCGAAGCATGGCAGGACAACAAGGGACGCATCCACGCCGTCGCCTATCTAGACCGCCGCGAAACGGCGGCCATCTATCGCGACAAGATCAACGAGCAGACCGCCCTCGTTCACTTCCTCATCGCCCAATCTGAACAGACCCAAAACCTCCTTAAAAAATATGCAACCCTCCGCACTGCCGTCCACCACATGGCAGAAAACAAAATCCTATTGCGCCAACTCAAAGTCATCCATCCTCCGTCCATCCCCGGCTCTACCCCGAGTTACACCGAAAACAAAATCCGCAAAGCCCTCGCCGAGACGGCAAAAAAAATCCGTGTAACGATCAAAATTGATGGCGACAACGCCCACCGCATGGATGCAGTCCTTGAAGAGTTGGTCACCCGCTACGGCTTTGTCGTCGGCACGCCCTCCTCCTTAACGATTACTGGAAACATCGACGTGGCCGATACCGGACAACGCACCGCAGACCTCGTCTTCGTTCGCTACAGGCTAGCTCTGCAGGTAAAGGAAGCCGACGGAACCGTTCTCGTCTCCGTCAACGAAAAGGGCCGAGAAGGACATGTCTCACTAGCCGAAGCACGCATCCGTTCCTTCCGCACCCTAGAAAACATCATCCGACCCAAAGGCTCCCAGCGGCTCGACGCCTACTTCGACTCCCTTATCGATCCCCTTCCGCGTTAGGGCATCGTGATGATCGGGAAAAACAGACGTCCTTTGCTTAGAGTTGATCACAAATCCAGCAGATTGAGGACTCTTGGCGGATGCCATGCTCAAATAAAAAAAGAACCGCCGCATATCAACTATGCGGCGGCTTTTTATTCTACAGGTGCAATGCCGACTACCTTACGGTCGTGAAGGACCATTGCGTTCCGGTGGTTGTTCCGGTTGCGTTCACTTCATCGA
>JAUXGY010000324.1 GCA_030621805.1 Kiritimatiellales bacterium
GGTTTCAGTCCAATTGTTTTTGCCAGCTCGATGTCCGGTTCCATCCAAAACTTTGCTTCGCCCTCCGGAGTCTGCACATGTATGTGCATCCTCGGCTCATCACGTGTAAAGAAATGAAATGTCGCATTTCTATGTCGAAATACCGTGGGGCTCATTCACTATCCTTGTTCGTTATATATTCGGGGGGTCTCCTCCGTCACTTTGTAAACCTCCTGACTGGCACATTGACCGGTGCAGCTATTCCCGTTTCATCCAAAGTAAACATGTTTTAAGTTCTGGCTCTTGTGTTCTTGGCGTTCCTTTGTGGTTAAATCAATACCTGCTGTTCGTGCGCAACGAAGCTGGAAGCATCGTCTACATTGCAGAGGGTATCACAAATTGTGATACCCTACTTTCTGTTTTCCTCCATTAGGTCGATGAACTCCTCGAAGAGGTAGAAGGGGTCGTGGGGGCCGGGGGCGGCTTCGGGGTGGTATTGAACGCAGAAGAGCGGTTGTTGCTTGTGCTTGAGCCCGGCGACGGTGTTGTCGTTGAGATTGATGTGCGTAACCTCGGCAATGTCGGGGTCGATGGAGTCAGCATCGATGCAGAAGCCGTGGTTATGCGAGGCGATCTCGACCTTGGTGGTACGCAGATCCTGAATCGGTTGGTTGCCGCCGCGGTGTCCAAATTTTAATTTGAAGGTATCTGCACCCATGGCGAGGCCGAGCATCTGGTGGCCGAAGCAGATGCCGAACAGGGGAGTTTTGGATTCAATGAGCTTTCCGACGAGTTCGGTAACCTGCGGTGCACCAGCGGGGTCGCCGGGACCGTTGGAGACGAAGATGCCATCGGGGATGCTTTCGATGATTTCAGCCGCCGGCGTGGTATTCGGATAAACACGGCATTCGCAACCGAGGTCGTTGAGAATTCGTAGCTGGTTGGTTTTTATTCCACAGTCAACCACGGCTACTCTATAGGTGGCGTCAGAATTCCCCCCTTCGGGGTAGGTATATTTTTGTTCGCAGGTCACTTCGGTGGCGAGGTCTCGGCCGACGAGTCCGGCGGAGGCCTTGGCTTTGGCCACGAGGCTGTCCTTGTCGAGGTCGTCGGTGGAGACGACGCATTTCATGGCCCCTTTGTCGCGGATATGCAGGGTGACGGCGCGGGTGTCGACGTTGTCGATTCCGATTTTCCCGTTTTCTTCGAGATATTCGGGGAGCGATTTGGTTGCGCGCCAGTTGCTATGGATGCGTGAGCATTCACTAACGACGAGGCCTTGAGCAAAAATGCCGCGCGACTCCACGTCTTCGTCGTTAATACCGTAATTTCCGATGAGCGGGTAGGTCATGGTAACAATTTGACCGTGGTAGGAGGGGTCGGTGAGAATCTCCTGATAGCCGGTCATCGAGGTGTTGAAGACCAGCTCTCCGTAAAATTCTCCGGAGCCGGCAAATGCCCGGCCTTCAAAACAGGTTCCATCTTCCAATGCAATGATCGCTTTTTTCATCATATTTTCCGTTAAATTCAACTCTTGCAGGGCAGGGTTTTTCCAAAATTCCGGCTATCATCTATATCCCGCCCCCGGCTTGCAACCCTTTAAGAGGAGGAATTATTTAATAGACCTCCGGTTGTGGGATTTGACCCTCCAAATCCTGTACTTGACCTAATGGAGCAAGCCCCATACACTACGCCCTCATTTTTTCAAATAGAAGCTGGAAATAAGGAGTATTCAATTTATGAGCACGGAAGAGAAAACGGAAGAAACACCGGCACGCGCAACGCATGCCTTGATCTTTGAACTAGAGTATGTGGCCGCTAATAAACGCCAGGTTGAGTTCGACTCCATCAAGAGTGCTGCGGCCACTAAGGGGGTAGAGGTGACTCCCGTGTCGTTTTCTCGTTCTGGCATGTCGCCCCTTTCCCGTGCGGCGGTTACCGCTGTGCTGAAGCAAGCGGGCAAGAAAACTGATGCGATTGAGAAAGCGGTTACTGAGGTTGAAAAGGCAGTTACTGCTTTCTGCGATAATGGAGCGGAACTCGACAAAGGGCTGGAAAAGCTGATCAAGGTGACGCAGGGAAAGGATATTCCAGTGCTGGCTTTTACTGCGTTGCCCGAGGAGAAGGCCAAAAAACTGATGGATCAGTTGGGTCTGACAGAGAAGGGTGTTGAACTTATTATTCCTGATGAAGTAAAGGATTCCTTCCCCCGCGCAGACGCGTGGCTGAAGATGCTCAAAAAATGCGATAAGGAAGATGCAACGCTTGTGGCGATTGTCTCCTCCCAGACGGCTTGTAAGGGTGGGTTGACGGCGGGCGCGGCCTGTATTGCCGTACCGGATGCCTATACCGCGTTCCAGGATTTCAGTGGAGCCAAGATGGTTCTTGATTCGCTGAGCGATGTGAAACCCAAGGAAATTCTTGATCTCACCCTGCGGATGTAACGAGACTTGCAGTTTTATTAAGGCGTCCTGTTCGAGGACGCCTTTTTTCGTGAAAAGGAGAACAAGATGGCTATAGCGGGTGAAGCGATGGAGCGGTTGCTGGACGTGATACGGACGCTGCGGGCGCCGGATGGGTGTCCGTGGGATCGGGAACAGACGAATGAATCTCTCAAGTCTGACCTCATTGAGGAAGCCTACGAAGTGATCGATGCCATTGAGAGTGGGAGTCTTTCCCACCTCGAAGAGGAGCTGGGCGATCTTTTGCTACAGGTCGTGTTTCATAGCCAAATTTGCTCAGAGGAGGGCCATTTTGGTTTTGATGATGTTGCAACGGGGATTGCCGATAAACTGGTGCGCCGCCACCCGCATGTTTTTGGTGAGGTACAGGTTTCGGGTTCCGATGAGGTGTTGCAAAACTGGGATGCCATAAAAAAAGCCGAGAAGGGGGAGGGTGATAAACTCGCTTCTATCGTTGCGGGGATCCCGAAACATTTGCCCGCGCTACAAAAAGCGCATCAAATCCAAAAGCGTGCAGCGCGGGCC
>JAUXGY010000136.1 GCA_030621805.1 Kiritimatiellales bacterium
CTTCGTTGCCCGCTGCTTCCTCGAAAACTCCGTCATCGCCGCCATCGGCGAGCTTCCCACCTGCCAGGACACCGGCACCGCCATCATCGTCGGCCACAAAGGCGCACAGGTTTGGACCGACTTTAACGAAAAGGAAGCGTTCTCCAAAGGCGTCTTCCGCTGCTTTCAAGACTACAACCTCCGCTACTCCCAAATCGCCCCGCTCTCCATGTTCACCGAAAAGAACACCGGCAATAACCTCCCCGCACAGATCGATATCTATTCCGGCACCGGCATGGAATATGAACTGCTCTTTGTGACCAAAGGCGGCGGCTCCGCCAACAAAACCTACCTCCACCAAAAAACAAAATCATTACTGACCGAAGAGGGCCTGACCGAATTCCTTAAAGCCGAGCTCTT
Source organism: Kiritimatiellales bacterium (assembly GCA_030621805.1). Lineage (GTDB taxonomy): Bacteria > Verrucomicrobiota > Kiritimatiellia > Kiritimatiellales > Pontiellaceae > Pontiella. The sequence goes on from JAUXGY010000136.1 coordinate 400, forward strand.
TAACCTCGGAACCGCCGCCTGCCCGCCCTACCACTTCGCCGTCGTCATTGGCGGCACCTCCGCCGAAGCCACCCTTAAATACGTCAAACTCGCCTCCGCCGGATCGCTCGACGACCTGCCCACCTCCGGCGACGAAACCGGGCGCGCCTACCGCGATCTCGAATGGGAAGAAAAGATTCTAAAAATGGCACAGGACTCCAAAATCGGTGCCCAGTTTGGGGGGAAATATTTCTGCCACGATGTCCGTGTCATTCGCATGCCCCGTCATGCGGCCAGTTGCCCCGTCGGCATCGGCGTCTCCTGCTCCGCCGACCGCAACATTAAAGCCAAGATCACCCGCGACGGCATTTTCCTCGAACAGCTCGAACACGACCCCGCAAAATATGCCCCCGCAAACCTCGGAAAACTAGAAGACGACGCGCCCGTCATCGACCTCAACCAGCCGATGGATCAAATGCTCGCCCAGCTCTCGCAGTATCCCGTCTGCACCCGCGTCCGCCTCAACGGAACGCTCATCGTCGCCCGCGACATCGCCCACGCCAAAATCCAAGAGATGCTCGACCGCGGCGAACCCATACCCGACTACTTTAAGAACCACCCCGTCTACTATGCCGGCCCCGCCAAAACCCCTGTTGGAAAACCCTCCGGATCGTTCGGCCCCACCACCGCCCAGCGCATGGACCCCTACGTCGACGGCTTCCAAACCCAACGCGGCTCCATGATTATGCTCGCCAAAGGCAACCGCGGCCAAAACGTCACCGACGCCTGCGCCAAACACGGCGGCTTCTACCTCGGCTCCGTCGGCGGCCCCGCCGCCCTGCTCGCCGAAAAAAATATTAAGTCCGTCGAGGTTGTCGACTTCGAGGAACTCGGCATGGAAGCCGTCCGCAAGATCGAAGTCGTCGACTTCCCCGCTGTTATCATCGTCGACGACAAAGGCCACGACTTCTTTGCTGATATCCTAAAAGGGAAGTGATTTAACGGCGTTGAAAAGGGGAATATAAAACTATCGGACTGAAGTAATCCTTTCATTTCGTAGAGCTATATTATTCTCTTGCCTTTCCACTTCTTTTGCCTACCCTTTTATTTCACATGTCAAACGAAACAACAGGGGGAAGTAGATCTAATGTTTAACCGATTCGTTCTTGCCGCAGCAATTCTCACATCACCCGTTCCATTTGTTCATGCAACCCCCATTTTTGATTCTGTGGAGGAGTTCTCAGTAACACAAGGCCAGAACAACTGGGTTTACGGTTACTATGATGGAGACAGTGCGTTCCCGTTCACGTCTTCGGATTTTGAAGAAATGCCACAGTCCATCAATGGCAATCAATGGATTATCCATAGGGGCGACCCTTCGGGCTATTGGACTTCGCTGAGTGCAGCAGGGGGGCACCCAAACGGCCCTAACAGCAACTATTATCGTGGAACCGAGCACTGGACGGTACGCCGCTGGGTAAGCGATATGACTGGATCGATATTAATTGAAGGCAATGCGAGCAAGAGTAGCCGGATTGGTGATGGCACAATCTGCAAGGTTCTGGTCAACGATGATACGGTATTCTCCAAACACATCTATGGAACCGAGGCAGGCGGTGTGGATTACTCAATCGAGGTAGAGGTTCATATTGGCGATACCCTTGATTTTGCCATTCAACCGGGAGCGAATGACCTCTATGATTCAACACGGTTCACGGCGATTGGAACGCGGGCTTCCTCCGTCGAGCTACCTGAAATCGCCATTGAACAACCCCTGAATATCGATGGCTGCATCGAGGCAACATCCCCGGATGAAACCCTTATATCGGCATATGTCGACAATTTCATAGACGCAACCAACATCGTCTACTACTGGTCGAATTTGGACGGCCTTAGCGAAATTGGCCCCCTCTTTGAATTCCCTCTCGGTATCAACCAAGGCACCATTGTGTTCCTCACAGTCAAGGATCTGCTAACGGACGATGAACAATCTTCGTTCATGCACGTGTGTACTTCAGATACAACAGGTCCTTCCATCGAGATTCTTGATCCGGAAAATGGAGATCTTTTCAATGGGAACAATCTTACGCTGAGCGTGGTTATTCTGGACGCCGTCGACACAAACATCGTCGACTATACCGTTCATGTAGGCAGTTCGGCCAAGTGTCCTGTTGATCCAGACTCAGGCTACTCCAGTGTCAAGCTGTTCAAACCATCTTCCGATTCACCGGAAACCCCAACGGAGATTACCGTAACGGCGAAAGACGCATCGGGGAATACATCGAAGGCGGCCGTGCAGGTCATACTACAGCACGACAACCGCAAGCAGGAGAAGGCTGGACCGAAGTAACCCCTGCTTAATGGACTCCCGTCGAGGGTTAACCTTCGGGGGGTTCGTACGTACGCGTATTAAACCAAGGCAATCTCTGCCGTGACTTTTCCAGCAGATTACGGCATGTTCCCTGTTTTCACGCGTTGTGAGCTTCGTGGCTCACATGATGGATTTTATTATTTTAAACATAAAGGGTCGCAGCTCATGCTTTCACTTCTAATTTCAATACTGGTTTCTATCACCTTGGTCGGTGGTTTGATGGCCTCGCAGGCTAAACTGGGAATGACCATCTTCTTCGGCATTATCGGCTTTATTGCTTCGTTTTATCTGGTCGGTTTTCTGGTTCGGAAAAAAATTACTAAGGTTCAGAACGAGCTCCAGGAAATCATGCTGGATGGCCAGCGGCGGATGAACCGGAAGATTCAGCAATTCCAGAGCAAGCCCAACGGAAATATTAAACTGATACAACGCCAGGTTGAGACGGATCAAAAAGTTATTTATAAAAAGGGGCTTGATTTTACCCAGCACCTCGAGCCCTTCAAAAAGTGGTCCATGCTGATGGGCAGACAGATTGCGACCATGCGCTTACAGTTTCTCTATCAACTCAAAGAATTCGCCCAGGTTGATGAGATTCTCGCCACCGGAGGCCTGTTTAAGGGTCCAATGATGATGGAGCCCATGACGGTGGCCATGAAGATGGCGCGGCAGTATAAAAACAAGGATGTGGTGGGTGCTGAAAAAACCTTTAAGCGGCGCGTGAAATGGTTTAGAGGTGATCGGGGCACCCTGCTCTACGGACTGATGACGTGGATCTTCGTTAAAGAGGGTGAACTCGAAAAAGCACGCCAGCTCTTGATTAAAGCGAAAGACGCCACCGGGAACGAGACCTTCACCCATAACTGGGAACGACTCTCCAACGATAAAGCAAAAAGTTTCTCCAACATGGGCCTGGGTGAAGAATGGTACGGACTCTACTTGGAAAAGCCGCCGGCCCCCAAGCAACAGCGGGCACGAGGGAACGCACGCAATGGGCGCGGGTTTTAAGCCCCCTCCTTAGATGCTTATGAAGAAGAAGCGCGCAGTCTATGTCTTGATTTCCGCTGTCTTTACGATGGTTGGAACGGTCTATTACTCTCGGCATGCGACACCTCATCACCCTATTGAGGACCAAACCACCCTCGCACAAACTCCAACGGTTCACCCGAAGAAGGATCCCGGCAACCCCCGGCAAGACCTTCGCGCCGCAATCCCTGCTTCACCAAAACCCGCGGCAGAACAACCGGGCTCCCAGACTCCGCTGAACCGCGCAGAACCCTCTCAGGAATTGACACCCCACCAGCGGCGACTCAGAGCCTATTGGATGCAACGTGCGCAACGGTTTAATCGGTATGATAAAATGCTGGATCAAGAAGAGAATTCGGCCCGGCGAATGAGGCTTATCCGAACCATGTCGCGGTATGTTCGGATCGACACCCTCAACACCCTCGACTGGGCCATGAGCTTGGAGGATCCAGCCGAGCAACGATATGCGATGGAGGCCATCAATAAAAATGCATTGGTGGGTATTGGGGCCCATATAAAAATGGACGAAACAGGACTGCCAAGAATCTTAAACACAACGGTTCTCAGTGCCGTTGCCTCTACGGGTATGGTTGAACCCGGTGACTATATTTCTGCGATGGTGAGGGCGGATGGGTCGTTGATCGATTTTAAAAACCGCTCCCTTCGGCAAATCGTGAGTCTGCTTCATGGCCAACCCGGAACGGCGGTGCGGTTGATCATGGAAAGACCCGCGACGGAAGACCAGACCGAGCCGACCTTGTTTGAGGTTCCCGTCGAACGATCCATGATTATTATGGATCCTACGTTTCAATAAGCAGAATACCATCCCGACAACAGACCGCTCAATGCCCTAGTAACTGAACCGTTTTTTGAATCATGCCTTGATTGGATTCGACGACCTGTGCGGCACGGGCACCAAGAGCGGTGCGGGTGGGTTCGTCGGAGGAGAGACGAGCCAGTGTGGATTCCAAGGCGGCGATGTCGGCCACCTGCATCAGCGCCTCATTCGCAAGAAATACAGGCATAACGGCAGGGAAGTTTTCCATGTTTGGACCCACCACGATGGCCTTGCCACACATCGCGGGTTCGATCGGATTTTGCCCCCCGTGTTCCAGTAGACTTTTTCCGACAAAGATAATATCGGCAATCGAATAGAAGCTACGAAGCTCGCCCGTCGTATCAATCAACAGCACGTCCGGGGTTTCCTCGGAGGGGGAGCCCTCAAGCTGGCTCCGGCGCAGAAAGGTTAATTGGCGCTCCTCCATGCATTGGATCACTTCGTCGGCACGTTCGACGTGGCGCGGAACCAGAACGAGAAAAAGATTTGGGGTTTTGGCCTTTCGTTTTTTATAGAGGTCGCACAGGACGGCCTCTTCGCCAGGCCAGGAGGAACCGGCAAGCCATACCATGGTGTTCGCCGGAACTCCGATCGACTCCATCACATCTTGTGCCATTTTTTCGCCCGCGGCATTGCGTTCGGCGACATCAAACTTAACGGTTCCCATCACGTGCACATGCGCGGCGGGTGCCCCGATTCCGATCATCCGCCCCGCATCGACATCGCCTTGAACACAGATGGGGTCGATCCGCCGCAGGACATCAGCAGTGAGTGATTTGAGCTTGCGGTAGCCCTTGTACGAGCGTTCTGACATTCGTCCATTGATGAGCGAAACCGGAATCCCCTGCTTGTCCGCCAAGCGAATTAGATTAGGCCAGAACTCCCCTTCCACCAGAATCAGGCGAACGGGGTCAACAATGCGCAGCACCTTTCGGATAATGATCGGGAGGTCGACCGGGAAATAGAACAACACGTCGCGCGGATCAATCTCCTTGCGGGCAATGGCATGTCCCGTGGAGGTGGTGGTGCTCAGCGCAAAAAAGGTGTCGGGATGCTCCTCGCGATAGGCCTTGATAAAACGTAGCGCCACATAAATTTCGCCGACACTGACGGCATGAACCCACACGCGGCGGTGTTCGCGCAACTGCGCCTTGGTGTTGGTTCCAAAATGCCCGATGCGCTGCTCGAAGTGCTGGAAATACCCACCCCGCCGCATCATCCG
>JAUXGY010000469.1 GCA_030621805.1 Kiritimatiellales bacterium
AGCGACTGCTTGGCGAGCTGACCTCCGACATCAAAGCAGGGCTTGCTGCCGACCAGTTTTTAATCATTTCCGCACCAGGGATCGACAAGCGTTCTGCTTTTTATAAGGCTGTGATGGCCGCAGGCGAGGTGGAGGAGTATGCCATTCCAGAACGCGACTACGAGGCGCGCCCGGTGGCGCTCAAACGTGCGATCTCGCTGTTCAAACGGCAGGGCTTTTCGATCGACTCCGCTGCGGCTGACGCCTTCGTTGAAAAGACCGGCTTCGAGACGCGACAGATTATGAACGAAGTCGAGAAGATGGTGCTTTTCAAGGGGGATGAAAAAAACATTTCCATCGAAGATGTGCAGACGATCACCTCTGCCTCCAGCGAAGCGATCGCGTGGGATTTCACCGATGCCGTCGCCGAGCGCAAACTAGGCGAGGCCATCCGACTCTTCCGCCAGTTAATCTTCCAGAAAGAAAATCCGGTGCGGCTCATCATTGCGATCGAGTCTCTCTTTCAGAACCTATTGCGTTTCAGGGAATATATGGATGCGGGCTGGTTACGCCTGAATGGCAACAGTATCCAGTGGAGCAATGACCCAGAGCTGGACGACTATTTTTCTGAACTCGCTGACGACCCGCGTAAAATGCATTGGTTCCGTGCCGGAAAGTTTGCCAACCAAGCGGGAGCCTATTCCGTTAAGCGCCTTGCCGCCAGCAAGCGGTTGGTGGTCGATACGCATGAACGGATGCTTTCGGTTGGCTCGATCCCGCACGATCTCATGCTTGAAACCCTGCTCGCCAAACTCTGCGCTCCCGCCCCAAGACGGCGGTAATGTAGACGAGGCATCCTGCCTCGTTGGGGAGAGCTTGTGCGATAAAATTACCTTTGCGATGAATCGAAGCATTTATGTGTTCTGCCTGAACGAGGCTGGAAGCCTCGTCTACGAGTTAAAACCGTTCTGTATCCAGCTTGTATTCCTTGATGCGGTACGGCCCGGCAGGAAGGCCGTGATGGGTTTCGACGACGGCGGCACCATTTGCTTGGCGGGCGAGAGGCATATAGTTGGGCTTGGCTTTGGTGGCGGCGGCTTGTACCGCCGAGATGATTAAGTCGGCAATGATATTTCCAGAACCTCCGCTTTGGGGTTGGTAGACGATTCGTTGGTCGGTTTCCCAGAGCGTCTCGCCGGTGTGGCCATCTTTTAGGGTGTAGTTAAACTCCACAGTAACGGTGGTGGTGAGCACCGCGTATTGGGCGTCCCAGCGCTCGACCGAAACATAGAGCACCGAGTCGGCACCGAAGAGTGCGGCGAGCCGTGTGGGGTCAGCACTATGCACCATATCGGCATCGGCCAGTCCGTCCTCCTCCATCACACGTTTAACCATGTGGACCGGGAAGACATAATAGCCACGCTCGGCGACGGGTTTTGAAATGGCCGAGAGGAAATAATTCGACGCATCGACATCAACGCTGTTGTTGACGACCGGAACAATCAGGATCGAGCGGGGGTCGGCAGAGCGGAAAGCGGAATAGTCGTAGCCGGGATCGACGACCGGAGCCACGCACCCGGAAAGAAGAGCCGCTCCGGCGGCTAGCAGGAATACGTGCTTCATTTTGAACCTCTCTTCTCTGCAATCTGCGCGGTTTGGATCATGCTGTCCATGAACACGGCAGATTCCGGCCAAAGGGCTTTTTCCTTGGTGTAGTATTTAATGGCGCGCGTGTTTTCACCGCGCCGCATCAGCAGGAATCCATATTCGGCGTAGAG
>JAUXGY010000071.1 GCA_030621805.1 Kiritimatiellales bacterium
GCTTTCCGCCAAATTCGAGATAGAGTTTATTCTGGAACTTTTCAGCACGTTTAACGATATATTCACTCTGTTCATCCAGATAGCGGTCATTGTCGAATCCAACTTTCTTCATTCGGCGGCATCCCCCTGATTAGTACCCGTGCATGCGCCACGCGCGTTCGGGAGGGGATTTTATCCCCTTGCAGGAAAACCGCAATTAAAACCCGTAAAAGTTTGAAGATGGAAAGAGAAACCCCGGAGTTCCAAGGGTTGGAATCTCCGGGGTTGCAGCCTATGGCCCAAGGTCTAAAGCCTATGCCTTTTTTATCTACGCGGAAGATCCTCTTCGCCTTTGGTGGGCAGGTCGGATTCGCCCATAAGGAAGAGGTCAACACAGCGGGCGCTTTCGCGACCCTCCGAAATGGCCCAGACGATGAGGGATTGTCCGCGGCGGCAGTCGCCAGCCGTAAAGACCTTCTCCACGTTGGTCTGGTAGTTCTTTCCGGTCTGGATATTGCCGCGCTCGTCGAGCTCGACGCCCAGCCCTTGAATCACGTTGCCGCGTTCGGGGCCGACGAATCCGAGAGCGATCAGAACGAGATCGGCCTTCCACTCTTTTTCGGTGCCGTCGACTTCGTCCATGGTGGCATTGCCGGTCTGGCGCTCGCGGTTAAATTCGACGTTTACGGTACGCACCTTTTTAAGGGTATTGCTTTCGTCGCCCAAAAATTCCTTGGTCAGTAACGTATAGTTCCGCGGATCCTGATCGGCTTCGCGATGCGAGGAGCTGGTGCGCAGCTTCATGGGCCAATAGGGCCAGGGCTGGTGAGCGGGTCGTTCGTTTGGCGGTTGCGGGAAGAGTTCGAAGTTCACCACTGATTTGCACCCTTGGCGGATGGAGGTGCCGACACAGTCGGAACCGGTATCGCCCCCACCGATCACAATAACGCGCTTGCCCTCGGCAGAAATCTTGCCTTCGATTTCGTCGCCGGCGACTTCCTGGTTCTGCTGCGGCAGAAAATCCATGGCGAAATGTACGCCTTCGAGATCCCGGCCCAGCACGGGAAGGTCGCGCCCGGTGGTGGAACCAATCGCCAAGACAATGGCATCGAACTCTTTGAGTTCGTCCACGGAAACGTCCGTTCCGATTGCGGCGCTGGTTTTGAAAATAATGCCTTCGGCCTCCAGCACTTCGAGACGGCGGTCGATGATGTTTTTCTCCAGTTTAAAGTCTGGGATTCCGTAGCGAAGCAGTCCGCCTAAACGGTCGGAGCGCTCGAAGACGGTTACGGTATGGCCGGCGCGGTTAAGCTGATCGGCGGCAGCGAGTCCGGCCGGTCCGGAGCCGATGACGGCCACGGTTTTTCCAGTGCGACTTTCCGGGGGTTCAGGAACCACCCAGCCCGCATCGAAGGCGTGCTCGACAATCATCTTCTCAATATTCTCAATGCTTACCGCCGGCTCGTTAATGCCCAGCACGCAGGAGGCTTCGCATGGCGCGGGGCAGATCCGTCCGGTAAACTCCGGAAAGTTGTTGGTGGCGGAAAGGATTTCATAGGCCTTTTTCCAGAGCCCTTTGTAAGCAAGGTGGTTGAACTCGGGAATAATATTACCGAGCGGGCAGCCGATATGGCAAAATGGAACTCCGCAGTTCATGCAACGGGCGGCCTGCTCTTTCAGTTTTTTATCAGAAAACGGTTCGTAGACTTCCCGATAATCCTCGATCCGTTCATCGACGGGACGTTCGACCGGCACCTGACGCTTGTATTCTTTAAATCCTGTTGATTTTCCCATAGTGCGTCTCCTGCGGAGACGGAAGGCTATAGACTTTAGGCCTTAGGCCTTAGGTCTACTCTCCGCCGCCTCTTCTTCTTAATGCGTTAATCAATGCGTTCAATACGCGAGCAACCTCTGTCGCTTTTTCTTCCACTTCGTCTGTCGCCAAATAACCTAGGCGCTTGGCCAGCGACGCTTGATATTCAACCTCTTTTACCGACCCGTAGGCCATATCAAGGAAATGTAAATAGTCCTTCTCTGTCTTCCGTGCACAACCTTCAACAATATTCGATGGAACCGAAACCGCTGCTCGCCTTATTTGCGAGGTCAGTCCATAAATTTCATCCTTTGGAAACTTGCGGGTTTCGCGATACACCAGCAGTGCAAGTGCATCAGCCAACTCAAATGCTTTTAGTTTCCGATGATCTCTCATGTTTTTAAAGGCTCTAGACTTTAGGCTTTTTGCCTTGGGTCGTCCGCCGTTTCCTCTCTTTCCTAAAGCCAAAAGCCTATGGCCTAAAGCCTTCTTTACTCTCCTGTCTTTTCTTCATCCGCAAGAAGCGCGAGCGCCCGCTTGTAATCGACAGGGATGACTTTGACGATTTTATTCAAGGCGTCGTTCCAATCAGCGAGCAGGCGCTTGGCGACGGAACTGTCGGTATACTCCGCATGCTTTTCGAGCATTTCGCGCAGATATTCGATGTCGCTCTCTTCGAGCGGATCAAAATCGACCATCTCGGCATTGCAACGGTTTTCGATGAAGTCTCCGGCCTCGTCGAGGACATAGGCAATGCCCCCACTCATTCCCGCCGCAAAGTTGCGACCGGTATGGCCTAGAACGATCGAGCGCCCGCCGGTCATATATTCACAGCCATGGTCGCCGATTCCTTCCACTACGGTCTCGGCACCGGAGTTGCGAACACAAAAACGCTCGCCAGCCAATCCGCGGATGAAGGCCTGACCGGTCACGGCTCCATAGAACGCCACATTGCCGATTAGAATATTTTCTTCAGGAATAAAGGTGGACTCTTCTGGCGGACGAATGATCAGCTTGGCACCGGAGAGCCCCTTGCCAAAGTAGTCGTTGGCATCGCCTTTGATATTAAAGGTGATTCCGTAGGTACTGAATGCACCAAAGCTCTGCCCAGCGGAGCCTTTCCCGTTGATGGTGATGAGATCTTCCGGCAGGCCGTCCTGTCCGCAACGCTTGGATATCTCGTGACTGAGCATCGCGCCGACGGTTCGGTTAATGTTTTTCAGCTCCGTGTCGATCACGACTTTCTCGGCGTGCCGGAGAGCCGGTTGCGCCTGTTCGATCAGCTGGTGGTCGAGGGCGTGCGCCAGTCCGTGATCCTGAGCCTCCGTTTGGTATCGACCTACCTCGGGGTTCATTTCGGGCTTGTAGAAGATTTTTGAAAAGTTGAGGCCTTGGGCCTTCCAGTGCTCGACGGCATCCTCCACGTCGAGTCGTTGAACCTCGCCGACCATTTCGTTGATCGTCCGATAGCCGAGGTCGGCCATGATCTGGCGTAACTCTTCGGCCACGAAATGCAGGTAGTGCACGACAAACGCCGGCTTTCCTTTAAATTTCTTGCGCAACTCCGGATCCTGCGTGGCAACGCCAACCGGACAGGTATTCTGATGGCACACCCGCATCATGACGCAGCCCATGGCAAGCAGCGGGCCCGTAGCAAAACCGTATTCCTCGGCGCCGAGCAGCACGGCAATAGCCACGTCACGACCCGTTAGCAACTTTCCATCGCATTCGACGCGAATACGATCGCGCAAGTTATTGAGCACGAGGGTCTGTTGCGTCTCGGCCAAACCAAGCTCCCACGGGAGTCCGGCGTGTTTGATCGATGATTGCGGTGAGGCGCCCGTTCCTCCGTCGTAGCCGGAGATGAGTACCACGTCGGCCTTGCCCTTCGATACCCCGGCGGCCACCGTTCCCACGCCAACCTCTGAAACCAGTTTGACGTTGATGCGCGCAGAGGGGTTTGCATTTTTCAGGTCGTGAATAAGTTGGGCCATATCCTCGATCGAATAAATATCGTGATGCGGCGGCGGAGAGATCAGCGTCACGTAGGGCGTAGAATTCCGGGTCTTGGCAATCCAAGGCTTCACCTTATGGCCGGGGAGCTGGCCGCCTTCGCCGGGCTTTGCGCCTTGCGCCATCTTGATCTGAATTTCATCGGCGTTGGTGAGATAATTGCTCGTTACCCCGAACCGACCGGAGGCCACCTGCTTGATCGCTGAACGGCGCAGGTCGCCGCTGGAATCGAGCGTAAAGCGTTCAACATCCTCGCCGCCCTCGCCGCTGTTGGATTTCCCGCCGATACGGTTCATCGCAACCGCGAGCGTTTCGTGGGCCTCTTGGCTGATGGAACCGTAGGACATGGCTCCGGTCTTGAAGCGCTTGACGATCTCCGTCCAAGGTTCCACCTCGCGTAGTGGAACCGGATCATGATCCGTCTTAAACCTGAACATGCCGCGTAGGGTCTTGATGCTCCGGCCGTTGCTATTGATCATTTCCGAGAACTGCTTATAAAGCGCAATATTATCGGTACGCACCGACTCTTGAAGCAGGGCGACGGCTTCGGGGCTGAGCATGTGGTCTTCGCCGTTGCGGCGCCATTTGTATGCCCCGCCAATTTCGAGTGGTAGGTTTTTCGGAATTTTGCGGGAGGGGAAGGCCTTCTTGTGGCGCGCTTCCACTTCATGGGCAATCCCGTCCACCCCCATCCCTTCAATCCGCGAAGCGGTTCCCGTGAAGTAGCGATCCGTCACCTCGGAATGAATGCCGATCGCCTCGAAAATCTGCGCGCCGCGATAGGAGTGTAATGTGGAAATCCCCATTTTCGACATGATCTTGAGTAAGCCTTTGTTGATCGCTTTGATGAAGTTTGCACCTGCGATCTTCATGCTGATGTCCTTTATCATTTCCTGGTCAATCATATCCTTGAGCGTCTCGTAGACCATATAGGGATTGACGGCGCCCGCGCCGTAGCCAAACAGCAGGCAGAAGTGGTGAGTTTCGCGAGGCTCACCGGACTCAATGATCAGGCTGCAACGGGTGCGCTGCAACTTTTTGATGAGATGGTGGTGGACCGCCGCCGTAGCCAGCAAAGCTGGGATCGGGGCGTTTTCACGATCAGCGGTTCGGTCGGAAAGGGTGACAACGGTATGCCCATCCTCCACCGCTTTCGATGTGGTGATACAAAGTTCATCAAGCGCTTTTTCAAGACCGGCACCCCCATCGGCCACTGGATAGGTAATCGGAAGAACAATGCTCCTGAGCCCGGGTTGATCCAACTCTTTGATCGTGCTCATCTCCTCATTGGTGAGAATGGGCCGCTTTAACCGAAGTTGCTGACAGTGCAGCGGGGTCTCCTTGAAGAGATCCTGCTCCGAACCAATATTGAGCTGCACCGAAGTAACCAGTTCTTCGCGAATGGCGTCGAGAGGAGGATTGGTGACCTGAGCGAAGAGCTGCTTAAAGTAGGTATAGAGGAGTTGCGGCTTTTCAGACAGCGCCGCGATCGGCGTATCGATGCCCATCGAACCCGTCACCTCCATACCGGTGGTCGCCATCGGTGCGAGGATATGGTTTTGGTCTTCGATCGAATAACCAAACATGCGCTGGCGTTCGTTTACGGTTTCAGGATCAACGGGATCAGCCGCCTTTTCAGGAAGGTCATCGAGATCGATCAAGTTTTCCGCCAGCCATTCACCATAGGGCTGTTGCGTGGCAATCTCATGCTTGATCTCCTCGTCGGAGATAATGCGGCCCGCTTCCATATCCACAAGGAACATGCGCCCCGGCTCTAGGCGCCCCTTCTTCTCAACGTTGGCGGGGTCAATATCCACGATGCCGGTTTCCGAGCCCATGATCACATAACCATCCTTGGTCACGATATAACGCGAGGGTCGCAGGCCGTTACGGTCGAGGATCGCGCCAATGCAGCTCCCGTCAGTGAACGGGATCGAAGCCGGGCCATCCCAAGGCTCAATCAAGGTGGAGTGGTATTCATAGAAGGCTTTCTTTTCCGCCGACATGGTTTTGTGCTTCTGCCAGGCCTCGGGGATGAGCATCATCATCACGTGCGGCAGCGAGCGGCCCGTGTGGTAGAGCAGTTCAACGGTCTGGTCAAGACAAGCGGAGTCGGAAAGACCCGGCTGGATGATCGGGAAAAGCTTTTCAATATGGTCGCCGAAAAGCTCTGATTTAAACAACCCCTGACGGGCATTCATCCAGTTGCAATTCCCCTTTACCGTGTTGATCTCTCCGTTGTGGCACATCACATGGAACGGCTGGGCCAGCTTCCACGCCGGGAACGTGTTGGTGCTGTAGCGTTGGTGAACGAGCGCCAGCGCGGAATCAAATTCCGGATCGAGCAGGTCAGGATAGTATTCCTCCATCTGCTCCGGCAACAGCAACCCCTTATAGATAATGATGCGGCAGGTCAGCGTTGGAATGTAGAAATCATCCTTGTCCGCCAGATCAGATTTAAAAATCTTGTTTTCAGCCACCTTGCGGATGATGTAGAGCATGCGGTCGAATTCGCGCTCCTCCTTCACCGTATCGCCACGACCAATAAAGATCTGCCAGATCTCCGGCTCAGAAGCTTTGGCCGTCTTGCCAATATTCGTATTGTTGGTCGGCATTTTTCGCCAGCCCAGTAACGTCTGGCCTTCGGACGTAATGGTTTCCTCAAGAATCTGTTTACACGCATCGCATTGCTGCTCGTCCTGCGGCAGGAAGACGAGGCCCGTGCCGTATTCCTTTGCGCCGGGCAGGTCGATGCCGAGCTTCATGCACTCGCGCTTGTAGAAATTATGGGGAATCTGGAGCAGGATACCTGCTCCGTCGCCCGTCAGCGGGTCCGAGCCCACCGCACCACGATGCGTCAAGCGCACTAGAATTTCCAGCGCATGGTGGATAATATCGTGCGACTTCTTTCCGTGCAGATTGCAGATGAATCCGACTCCGCAAGCATCATGCTCATTTTGCGGATCGTACAGGCCTTGCGCTTTAGGAAAGCCACTCGGGCAAAATTCGTTCTCTACTTCAATCGATTTATTTTTCGTCATAAAAACCTCAGTCTCTCAAAAAAATTAGCCAGGAAAACTTGTCTTAAACCCAGATAAAAGCAATTTATAACAAAATTTAATAAGGACGGCGACCCCGCAAGTGGGGCTCCTGATACACGGACGAACCAAAGGGCAAGGCTCTTGTGCGAGATCGACTCCTTAAAAGTGCCCTTTCCCCGTTTGCTAGATAACGGATCATGCCCATACGCACGGCGTTTCATTAATGAATGAACGTTTTATGCAGAATCGAACACAGGAAAAAATTAATCGCGGACCTCCCATGGAAACTAAAATCTCTATCTTATTTCTACGCATCTGCCTAGCGGCAGGCTATCTTTCTGCCGTTGCCGACCGCTTCGGATTATGGGGGGAACCGGGGGCATCCAACGTCGCCTGGGGTGCATGGGATCCTTTTGTTGATTATGTTGCGTTCTTAAATCCCTGGGCGCCTACGAACATCATACCCCCCCTTGCGTGGGTTGCGACAATTGCCGAGATCGTGTTGGCAATTGGCCTATTGATTGGATGGAATCTTCGTTGGATTGCCTTTACTTCCGGCCTGCTTCTTCTCGCCTTTTGTATAGCCATGATGCTAACGCTTGGCATCAAGGCTCCGTTGGATTATTCCGTATTCGGCGTTGCAGCGGGTTCATTTCTTCTCGCCGCCATGAGCGGAAAAAATCAACCTGATACGGATTAAGGGGCCTATAAATTAATGTTTTTGTTTTTTGGCTAGTCGGCCAAGCTTTCAATCCCGCCCTCAATTAAATGAACCGGATGCTTCTCCGGCTTACTTTTTCTTCTTGGGGATGTAGGTTTCGTACGTTAGCGGATGTTGCGTGTGGCCGCCCGTTGTCACGGTATAGCGATAAACAGTGTCGGCCTTCATGCTTGCGGGTGCTTTCAGCGAAACGATTGCACCGCTCCACGGCTCAAGTGCTGGGTAATCTCCTTTAATAACCTCGTCTATTGATGTTCCGTCTTGCGTGGAAATCGAGAGGCTCATGCTGGATGCCGGGGATGCGCTGAGGCCATAGTTTTTTACCTCTACTTCAATCCTTAATTCTCCGTCCTTGCTCACCAACTTGGGATTGCGTGTGGAGAGGATCGGCTCATCGTAGGTGACCCACGGCAGACGGCTATAGCCAAAGAGTAGCTTCCCTTTTTTTGTGCGCCCGAGCAACTTACCCGTAAAGTTGTGATCGGCAAATCCATTCCCTTTGGCTGAGAAGGTCGCAATCACATCCTTCCC
>JAUXGY010000471.1 GCA_030621805.1 Kiritimatiellales bacterium
AGAGCGAGGCGTGGCCGAGTAGCTCCTGAACGCTACGCAGGTCGGCGCCGGCATCGAGCAGGTGCGTTGCAAAGCTGTGGCGCAGGCTATGCGGGGTGAGCTCGGCGTTTAGTCCGCAGAAGAGCACATATTTCTTCATCATCCGCTCGATGGAGCGGGCGGAGATCGAGCCGCCGTTCTTGTTGAGAAACACCGGGCTACGGGCGGCGCGCTTGCCTTCGAGCAGCCAGACGTTTTCGCGCAGGTCCAGATTTTTCATCAATGTACGGATGGCCGGGGAGCCGAGCGGGCAAAGTCGCTCTTTCTTGCCCTTGCCCCGTACCCGCGCCACTCCAGAAAGGAGATCAATGCTTTCTTCGGGCAGGATGACCAGTTCGTTGATGCGCATGCCGGTGGAGTAGAGCAGTTCAAGGATGGCTGAATCGCGTGCCACCATATATTCGCGCCACAACTTTTGCTTGGGATTAGTGCTGTGCTGCTGTTCGTTGTATTTTGCCGGGGCATCGAGCAGCTTCCCCACCTCGGAAACCGATAGGATCTGCGGGAGATAGCTCCCTTTCTTTGGAAGATTCAGGCCGCTGAAGGGGTTGAGTTCCACATATTCCTCGCGCAGGAGAAATTTATGGAACGAGCGCAGGGCGGAAAGCTTCCGCCCGGTCGTGGTGGGAGCCAGTTCGAGTTTCTGGAAAAACACCAGAAATTTGCGTGCGGAAAAGCGGTCGGCCTCGCCCCATTTGTAGGGGGGTTGTGCCTCCTCGCCCCAGATGATTTCGCAGTATTGCCGAATATCGATCAGGTAATTGCTGATCGTATGCTTCGAGGCATTTTTCTCGCCCTCGAGATACTGGATAAAATGCTCTATGCACGGATCGTTCATGGACTTTGGCGATTTGTGGATTTAAATTCGGTTTGGATTCGGATATGAGTATTCCGTGTTTACCGGAGACTCCCATGGAAATCAACAAACTTGAACACCTGCTCAACCGTTTTAAAAGCGGGGAAACCGACCTCGGCCAAACCCTGGAAACGCTTAAACAACTCCCCTTCGAAGATTTGGGGTTTGCTAAGGTCGATCACCATCGCGCGTTGCGGACGGGCTATCCAGAGGTGGTCTTCTGTCTGGGAAAAACACCGGAGCAGGTGGAAAAAATCTTCCAGTCGCTGGAAAAATACAATGACAATATCCTGCTCACCCGCGCAGATCCTGAGCTCTTTACCCGACTGCGCAACATCGACAACCGCCTCGTCTACAATGAACTGGGCCGTACCATCACCCTTGAAGTCAATGAACGCAAGAAGACGGGAAGCGTACTGGTTATTTCTGCCGGCACCGCCGATATTCCCGTGGCCGAAGAAGCGGCCGTGACGGCCTCGATTTCCGGAGCCCACGTGGAACGGCTCTACGACTGCGGCGTGGCGGGGATCCATCGCCTGCTGGCGCAGACCGACAAGATCCAAAACGCCCGCTGCATCATAGCGGTAGCCGGAATGGAAGGTGCGTTGCCCTCCGTCGTCGGTGGACTAGCCCCCTGCCCCGTTATTGCCGTCCCGACCTCCGTCGGCTACGGCTCGCACCTCGGCGGCCTCGCGCCTCTCTTCACCATGCTCAACTCCTGTGCGCCCAATATTACCGTCGTCAATATCGACAACGGCTTCGGTGCCGGCTTCTCCTCCGCTATGATTAATAAGGCGTGAGGCGTGAGGCGTGAAACGTGAAACGTGAAACGTGAAACGTGAAACGTGAAACG
>JAUXGY010000476.1 GCA_030621805.1 Kiritimatiellales bacterium
TAGCCCTTCATACGTATTTAAAACCAAAACTCCTTGGTTCCAGCAGGAGGAACCCCATACACCCACGACATCCCTTCTATTTGACACATTCCCCATAAAATAGGATATTGCACCCATGAACATTACTGCTGAACAACTTTTATCCGGCGCCATGGAACTCCCTCCCACTATGCTGGCTTTTATGGCTGAAAAGCTTATTGAGAATCTGAATATTGATAATTCAACTGGAATTTCCGAGCAATGGAAGCAAACCATCAACCGGCGATGCAAAGAGATGGACAAGAGTGTGGCCAACATGATCGATGCCAACTGGGTGTTCACCAAAGCCCACATAGCCCTCTAGCCATGTTCTCGATACGCTTCAACTCAGAGGCCTTTGAGGAAACGATGGCGGAAGCGCAGTCGGAAGGACTAGGCAAAAGATTCGTTAATGCAGTGAACGTATCCACTCGGCATATTCAGCTCAAGCCCGCCCTTTATGCGGGCATACCTCCCGGTCGGAAAAGATGTCTGGTAAATAATTTTCCATTGAGCGTTATCTACAGGATCAAGAATAGGGTAATCGAAATTATTGCCGTTGCCCATGCTCGCCGGGAATCCGGATACGGGCAGAATCGAAACCAACGAAATACCAAAGCCAAAAAATAAGAACCGCTTATGGGAAAAGAAATAGAAAAACAAGGCTACGCGTTCGGCACCTTCAAGGGGGTCTACACGCCCAGCGTGTTGACCATCTTCGGCGTGATCATGTACCTGCGCTTCGGCTGGGTGCTCGGTAACGTCGGGCTGGCGGGCACGTTGCTGATTGTAACGATCGCGACCGCCATTACCTTCCTTACCGGATTGTCGATCTCGGCCATGGCGACGAACATGAAGGTGGGCACCGGCGGAGCCTACTACATTATTTCCCGCTCGCTGGGTCTCGAAGCCGGCGCGGCCATTGGACTGCCCCTCTTTTTTGCCCGTGCCTTCGGCGTGGCCTTCTACATTGCCGGTTTCACGGAAGCCCTAATGCTGCTGGGCAATCCACTACCCATGTTCGACCCCGCCATTAGCGCCAAGATCATTTCCGTAGCTACCCTGACCGGACTAACGGCGCTCGCCTATTTTTCGGCCGATCTGGCGTTAAAGATCCAGTTCATCATCTTTGCCGCCATCGGCGCATCGCTGGTCTCCTTCTTCCTGGGCATCCCCTCGCCCGATGTGCTCGCCGTTCCACCAGATGCCATCATTCCCCCAAAGGCCGCCTTCTGGGTGGTCTTTGCGGTTTTCTTCCCGGCCGTGACGGGGATCGAAGCGGGGTTGGGACTCTCCGGCGACCTGAAGAATCCGGCTAAATCTCTCCCACTGGGCACCCTGTTGGCGGTTGCCACGGGATATCTCGTATACATGGTTATGCCCGTCTTCCTGAACAAAATGGTTCCGGATTCAAACCTGCTGCTCCTTGATCCAAACATTATGACGACGATTGCGCGCTGGGGTATCCTGATCGTCATCGGCGTATTCGCCGCCTCGCTCTCCAGCGCGCTGGGTGCGCTGCTGGGTGCACCCCGCACCCTGCAGGCCCTCGCACTCGACCGCGTGATCCCGCGCTTCATCGGTCGCGGCTTCGGCAAAGACAAGGCCGACCCGCGCATCGCCACCGCCCTCTCGTTCGCCGTTGCGCTGGGAGCCGTCCTGCTGGGCAACCTCGACCTGATTGCCCCG
>JAUXGY010000023.1 GCA_030621805.1 Kiritimatiellales bacterium
ACCCTCGCCCTGACGAATTCAGTCTGGCCGCTGGTCACCGGCGGCACGGCGGCGGATCATCCGGACCTCGAAGCCTACGAGGTCGTCACCGTCCCCATCTCCACAGCCGGCAAGATCAACAGCTTCTACCGCCTGAAAATCGCGTATTGAGCGGCCGTTTATTTATATATAATACTATATATTTTGACCCTAAAACACCCAATATTGAGCTAAATTATATAGTATACTATATAAGAAAGGAGCTCGCCAGAGGGTTTATGGAGGGGCAGAGGCCTCTCTGCCTGCGGTGGCACGGGGAAGGCGCAGCGGCCTGCGCCTCTCCAACGCACTTCCGAGAAGAATCCATGTTTCTGTCCAACTTTTCGAGGAGGGAAGGGTCTATTCTCAAATGGGACGCCTGCTGAAAGTCGGTATTTTGGGTTTCAACCCCGAGGGAATACGCTACAATTTCTCTTGGTTGGAATGCGTTGTGTAAGAATATCATGAAGAAGAAGCATCAAATCAGCAAAGAGCGGAAGAGTGGTCAGGTCATGCTGGAGTATGTCGTGGCGCTAGGCATTTTTCTGGTTTTGGTGGGAATGAGCGCCTTGTTGCTCTACGTCTTTAAACTGTATGGTGGGCGCGTGTTGAGCCTGATGTCGTCAGCATAATCGAATTGATAATAAGGAGAAAAGAATGATGATGGGGAAAATGAAAAAAAGAAAAGAAGGTCAGGCGATGGTTGAATACATCATCATCGTGGCGGTGGTGGCGATTGCAGCATTGGTTATATTCGGACTATTTGGCGATACCATCAAGAAGAAGCTTGGCGGAGCCGTGGACGAGCTGGATGGCGGAAGCGCAGGCAAGGATGCCGCTTCTGAAAAATCGCTGGAACAACTTCAGGATCTGGGTGGTGACTAGGCTGTAATGAAGGCGGTCGCAAAGAATCTCCGCGCTGGAGCGGCTCTAATCGAGTCCTGTTTGGCCATCATTATGCTTTGCCTGATTCTTTTCGGCATCCTTCAGGTTTCCTATCTGGTTGCGGCTAAGGATGTGATCTCCTTTTCGGCCTTTGCCGGATGCCGGGCGGCCACGGTGGGGATGAAGGAGGAGTTTGTGAACCGGGTGGTGCGGGTCACCAGCATTCCGATGGCAGGCCCAATGGTGAACAGCCCCTTTGCCATTGATGCACCGAAAGCCATTGGGGAGGGCGGCTCATCATGGGATAGTGCATTGAGGGCCACCCCCTCGTCGGGGCAGTACTGGATGGAGCAAAGTGCTATTCCGTATTACCTCGGATCCGTCAATGGATCTGATCAGGTCGTTTTTCTGAACTATTACAACTGGGAGAACATGGGTACATTAATTACCTCGTCGGCCCGGTTCACACAGGATAGCGTGGAGGTCGCCGTAAGCCAGAACGTTCCGCTTTCCTTTCCGTTTGCCCGCGCATTCTATCGCGGAAACATGGGCACCATGACCCGGCAGGACGGCACCCATACCGTCCCGCGCAGTCCCATTACCGCACAATTAACGGTGGAAAACCATTCCGCACTCTACCTGAGCAATGAACAATGAAAAAGTGCGACTCCATAAAAACGAACCGTCGCTCCGGCCAAGCCATCCTGTTTTTATTGGTGGTCATGGTGATCGGGTTGCTGGTGGTGCTGTGGAACTATGACCTGCATAATATTGTTACAACCAAGGTGCGTATTGACAATGCGGGCGATGCTGCAGCACTTTCGGCCGCTCGCTGGCAGGGCATTACCCTGAATATGATCGGGGAACTCAACCTAATCCAGGCGGCGCACGTATGCGAAAGTTTGGTCGATCCCTATGATCCTAAAGATGTTGCGCGGGTTCAGGCCGAGGTTGATGAAATTGCAAGCCTGCGGGCGCGGTTGGCGCTGAACGGGCCCTTGATGGGTTTTGTGGCGGCCCAGTCGGCCGCCTTTATGAACCTGAGTGTGCAGGATGAAGGTAACCGGCAGGATGATTTTTCGAAATGGCTACAGGAGCGGGCCTCAGATTTCCAGACGAGCGGGTCGCTTTATGAGGGCACGGTCCACGAGGCCTACGACGGAGCTTGGCAGGAATATGGCAACCTGCTCGCCTCCATAGCCAACAACAAGATGGTGGTGAAGTCGGCCAATACGGAGTTTTACCGCTATTATGGAGCCTCGCACATCCTACTTGATCCTGAATTCTACGACGCAGTGGCGGCATGGAATTGGTGCTATTTTAAGGATGAAGACGGTGAGCCGAGGAGAATGATTCGCAATTACACGAGCTTCAGCGACTGGCCGTCCTTGCCAAACCTCGCGACGCGCTCCTCGGTGAACAGTGAATATTTCGGGGTGGATCTTCGGGCCTCCAACCTATATCTGCGCAGCTATGTGCGCGGGATTCATGATTCCATCTCCAATTATTATGATCATCTCTCCTTTGACGACATCTCCATTGCCGAGCAGGCCGAGAGCTATATTGAGGATGAGCTGACCGATAACTACGATGTGAGCACGGCTTTTCTTCCTCACGTCTTTACGAACCGGTTTCCCTGGCATGTCTACGACATGGGAAAGTGGTTGCGCAAGTGGCCGACCTCCGATGAGTTCCCCTTTGAGGAGGGCATGCAGATTCGCGACGAATACAACTATGGCGGTGCGGATGCGGCGGTGGATTGCTATATTGACGCCGTCAGCATTACCCCGAACATGCAGATCGATTCCGACACAATTTTTTGGAAGGCCTCCGCCAAGCCCTTCGGCTATCTGGAAGATCCCGACGACCCCAACCTAAAAAGGCCGCCGTTCTATTTTGGGGTGGTATTTCCCGCCTTCCGCAACGTGCGGTTAATCCATAATGAGCTCTCCACCCGGACGGACGGTAGCCGCCCGAATTCCGCCGAACATTTCTACAAGCACCTTCCCCTGTATATGGAGGGGGGGCTCCCGGCCATTGAAGAGTTCGATTGCTTCTATTGCCGGATGCTGGAGCAGTGGGAAGAGCCGGATTTTCGTAAGGAGGGTTCCGACTGGCTGGATGAAAACCAGGAAAAAATCGATCTCGAAATTCTCTGCCCACCCATCTTTCGCGCTCCCGGCAGCGGGGGTGGCGGTGGCGGTAGTAGCCCTCTGGGCCGGGGATAAACCATGATTACAAACCGATCAAAAAACGGACAAGCAATGGTCGAACTCCTCGTGGGGCTCGTAGGCATTCTAGTGCTGGTGTTGGGGCTGAACCAGATTGCGACCCTTGTTTCCGCCGACTTTGAAAATATATTTGGTGCGCGCGAAAATGTTGCCGACGATATGCTGGCTTCGTCAACCACCTCCGCACCGGCCCCCTACGATCCTTCGGCGAGCTATCTCGAACTTGACCCGAACATTAACGAGAACGGGGGCGGGCGCACCTATGAGTGGTTTCAGGAGAACTATCCCCGAAATACCCGCGCCGACCAGTTTGAATATCTCCGAAACGGGGGGGATCCGCTCAATGTCATGATGGGGGCGCAGGGAGGGCATTCGGTCGAGATCGAGTCGCGGTTGATGCGGAAGGTTTTCGGGCGCTCGGCCATTCTGTTGAGCCACGAGGTTTGGATGCCGCCATGGGACGATCTTCAATGAGGTGCCTTCCCTTTTATTTTCGATGGAAACTTTCAATCCTTTGCTCCGTGGCCGTCCTTGCCGTCGGGGTTTCACAGGCCAAAGTGTTTCGCGGTTTGGGGCCGGCTCCGGACGAGCTGAACAATGGAACTCTCCCCTGGGAAAATGCAACCCGCACCAAAATGACGGTCAACGGACGGCTCGCCATGCTGCATGTCTATTCGGCGCGCTACACTGAACCCGTGGTGGAACAGCTGCGCGCCCGCTTCGAGGCACTTGGAGCCAAGGTGATGATTCTTAGGTCGCGCGATGGAGCCACCGGCACGGCCAAGTGGCCGGACCGAGAGGCCCGGTTTTTGGTGCTGGCCCCGCACACCGAACCCCGCAAGACCATTATTGTCTATTATACCCAGCCGGGACAAAAGCCCGTGAAGGTGCGCTTCCCCGTGCCGGAGTATGTGCGCGGAAAAATTTCCACCACCATTTCCGATGACGACACCGGCACCTTCATGGCCACCATCCAGACCGCCGACTCCGCGACCGATATCCACACCTTCTACGCCCGTGTCCTGCAGGCGGAAGGATGGCGGATGGTGGTGCCGGCCACGGTTCACAACGGTTCCGTCCGGGGTATGGCGGCCTACGAAAAGAAGAGAAAAATATGCTATGTCCAAGCCACCGACCGGCCCGGCGAACTGAACATGATTACACTCCTTGTTAAAAGGGGTGTGCTTTGATACGTTCCGCGAACTACTGGAGAGATTGAAAATGATGAATAAACTGATTTTGGTCGTGGCGGTACTCGTCGGGATTCTCGCGTTCTGGCTGAGTGCCAGTTATCTGGTCGGGGAGCGCAATGCCCTCTACGAAGGCGCTATAAAAATTCAGGTTATCGCCGCCGCGCGTGACCTGCCTGCCATGACCGTACTTGAAAGCAAAGACCTGGGCATGAGATGGGTTTATAAGCGGGCCGTCGGCGAAAACATTTTTCTTCTCGCGGATTCCGCAAAACTCGTGGGCAAGCGCCTGAAGTATTCGGTGGCGAAAAATGCTCCGATCATGTGGTCGCAGGTTGATCTTCCGCGGGACCTGCAAGACGGCCTCGCGCCCATCATTAAGAAGCGCAACCGCGCGGTATCCCTCTCCATCTCCGGTGCGGCAGCCGTCAGCGGGTTGGTCAAACCCAACGACCATGTGGATGTGCTCGGAACCTTTACCTTCCCCTCGCGCACGAACCCGCAGCAGGTCGAGTCCGTGACCCTTACGTTGATGCAAAATGTGAGCGTACTCGCGACGGGACAACGACTCGCCCGGCAAACCACGGAGTCGGGAACCGTTCAGCAGGGCGGCTACAGCACCATCACCTTCGAGGTCTCGCCGCGCGAGGCCGAGATCCTGGTGTTTGCCCAGCAAACCCGCGGCCAGCTCTATCTCACGCTGCGCAACCCGGACGATGTCTACGCGGAAGCGATATTGCCTTCGGTCAACTTTGACTATCTCGAAGCCGTGCTCAAGGAGCTGAACGAAAAACGGCAGATGGGAATCATTAGTTCCGCACCCATTGAATAGACGGATTCGCTATGCTTCAGATTCAGATATCCCACCCGAAACGTGATCGCCAAACATTGGAAGCGCCTGGAGGCGCCTACATGATTGGCTCGGACGCCTCGAACCGCATCGTGCTCGACGACGGTAGCGTGGAGGAGGCGCATGCCGTCTTGACGCTGATGGAGGACGAATCCTATATCGAGGACCTGATGGATGCCGGTGTATTTGTGAACGGCGATCGGGTGCTCACCCGCCAGCGCGTGTTTCCTGGGTCACCCATCCAGATCGGGAACTATACGCTGGCATTCAATGCCGCTGAAGGGGTTGCCTCGCCGGAAACCCCGGCCATGCCGGAAGCGTTTAAGCCTAAGGAACAGAACCGATCCGTCTCCGCCAGTCAGGCCATCAAACAGCAGATCCACGCCGAGCTCGTCAACCGGCTCGATCTCAAGCGCCTAAGCATGAGCAAGCTCAAAGAAGGCGAGCTGCAGACCAAAATCCAAAAGACCCTCGACGAAATTATCTCTGAAATCCGTGCACGCCTGCCCGTTGGTCTCGAACCGAGTCGGCTTGTTAAGGAAATTTTTGATGAAGCCGTCGGCCTTGGCCCACTCGAAGATTTGCTCGCCGATGAAAGCATCACCGAAATCATGGTAAACGGCCCCAGTCAGGTCTATGTCGAACGGGCGGGCAAACTGGAACTCACAGACTGCACCTTTATCAATGACAATTCGGTGAATACCATCATTGAGCGCATTGTCTCGCCGATCGGTCGACGCATTGATGAAAGCCAGCCCTATGTGGACGCCCGCCTTGCTGATGGCTCCCGCGTGAACGCCGTCATTCATCCGCTTTCACTGATCGGTCCGTGCATCACCATCCGTAAGTTTTCCAAGGATCCCTTCAAGGTGCAGGATCTGATCGATTTCGGAACCTTGACGTCCGAGATTGCC
This sequence comes from Kiritimatiellales bacterium, assembly GCA_030621805.1. GTDB lineage: Bacteria > Verrucomicrobiota > Kiritimatiellia > Kiritimatiellales > Pontiellaceae > Pontiella. The sequence continues at coordinate 6,089 of JAUXGY010000023.1, forward strand.
GAGTTCCTGCGGGTCTGCGTCGTGTTGCGCAAGAACATCATTGTTTCGGGAGGAACCGGCTCCGGTAAAACCACGTTGCTCAATGTACTCTCCAGCTACCTCCCGGACGATGAGCGTATCCTGACCATCGAGGATGCCGCCGAACTGCGGCTGACGCAGCAGCACATCGTTCGCCTTGAGACTCGCCCGGCCAACATTGAGGGGCGTGGTGCTGTCACGATTCGTGACCTGGTGCGCAATGCGCTGCGTATGCGGCCCGACCGCATCGTGGTGGGTGAGTGCCGAGGCTCCGAGGCTCTCGATATGCTTCAGGCCATGAACACCGGGCATGAAGGCTCGCTCACCACCATCCATGCCAATACCCCGCGCGATGCACTTGCCCGGCTCGAAACCATGGTGCTTATGTCCGGCATGGAGCTTCCGATCCGCGCCATCCGTGAGCAGGTCGGTTCAGCCATTCACATAATCTGTCAGATTTCGCGCTTTTCCGACGGTTCGCGTAAGGTCAGCAAGATTACAGAGGTTTCCGGGCTCGAGGGCGATCGCATCACCCTTCAGGATATTTTCGATTTTAAACAGACCGGTCTGAATGAAGCGGGCATGGTGATCGGGGGAATCCACCCGACTGGTGCCGTGCCGACGTTCATCGAGGATATCGTCACCCGGGGCATACAGTTTGACCGAACGATGTTCGAAACGACCCATAACCGCCCATGGGGGAAATAGAAAATGTTCTGGCTGGTTCCCTCCTCCCTGTTTGCTCTGTGCGCCGCCCTGATGGGGTATGTGCTGTTGCGCACCTTGCGCGAGGCGGAAGAGAGCTATGCTAGCGAGTACACCACCAATACCGCACGGCAGTTCGAGGATCTGTTCCTGTTTATCTCGCCAACCAAGATGCTGGTGCTCTCGCGCATGGTGGCCATCATGGTTTTTTTCCTGCTGTTTTTTTCGGTGGGTAAGATGGGTTCGATGGCAGGATTGGTTCGCGGCGCGGTGGCGGCGGCGATCGGTGGCGGCGCGGCCCTGTTCCTGCCGCGCATCCTGCTGCGCATTCTGCGCATCCGGCGGCTCGAACGCTTTAACCAGCAGCTGGTCAATGCCCTCACTGGCATGAGCAATGCCCTCAAGGCCGGCTTCAGCATCCAGCAGGCTTTTGAATCGGTTGTTCAGGAAGGAGACGCGCCGATTGCCCAAGAGTTTTCCATGTTTTTACAACAGCTCCGCGTGGGCATTAGCTTTGAGGACGCCTTGACCGATATGGATGAGCGCATCGGTAGCGAAGACCTGACACTGATGATCCAGTCGATTGAGATTGCGCGGCAGACGGGCGGAAACCTGACCGAGGTATTTGACCGTATTGCGGCCACCATCCGCGAACGGCAACGGGTTGAGGGAAAGATTAAGTCGCTCACGGCGCAGGGAAAGATTCAAGGCAATGTGGTGGGGGCCATGCCGGTGGTGCTGGGTATTGCGCTTTATCTGCTTGATCCACACATGATGCTGACCTTCGTCCATTCCTATATCGGCATATCCATCCTCTTGCTGGTTCTCATCCTTGAAATCTGTGGAGCCTTGATGATCCGCAGAATCGTGGCGATCGATGTATAGGGCACCATGACAACCGAAATTATACTCATAAGCTTATTGTTCCTCTTCTCGGCAGTGACGATTGCCTGGAATATGATTCGTGCGGCGCAGCACGTCACCTACGTGACGCTTGCGGATGGACGGCGTCAGGAGCGTAGTCTACCGCTAACGATTCGAATGATCCTTCCGTTTTCAGGTTCCATCCCCAAATTCATCACCGGGCACCGGGTGCTGGAGGACAGTCGCCAGCGCATTGCCCGCAAGCTGGTCTCCGGGGGCTACGAAGGGTTGATTCAGCCCGAAGAGGTGATTGCCCTGCGCCTGCTGATGCCGCTGGGGCTGGGGGTGCTCCTCTGCCTGTTGCTGGGCTTTGCCTTCCCGCATATGCCCGAAGCCGTAGGTGGATTTTTGATCAAGCGGCAATACATCATCTATTTCTTTGTGTTGCTTTTGCTGGGCTTCTATCCCGACGTCTGGCTGAAGAAGTCGGTTCGGATTCGCCACCGCAGCATCGAGCGCGCGTTGCCGTTTGTTCTCGACCTGCTGACGCTATCCGTCGAATCCGGCCTTGATTTTATGACCGGTATCAACCGCATCATTCAATACCGTGCAATTGACCCGCTCGGTGAGGAGCTCATTCGCGTCTTTCGCGAAATCCAGGTGGGCCGCTCCCGCAAGGAGGCCTTGCATAATTTTTCCGCGCGGATCGACCATCCCGATATTCGCTCTGTCGCCAACGCCCTCATCCAGGCCGATGAACTGGGCACGGGCATTGGCGGTGCGTTGCGTATCCAGTCCGATCAAATCCGCGTCAAACGTTTTCAGCGAGCGGAGAAGCTGGGGAATGAGGCGCCGGTCAAGATGCTGTTTCCGCTGGTGGCTTTTATTTTCCCATCCGTGTTTTTGATCTTGCTCGGGCCGGTCATTCTGCAAATGTTCCTGCGCGGTGGGTTTTAATGAATTTTAGATTGCCGATTTTAGATTGCCGATTTATGGGTCTGTCCGCAGTTGCGGACTCCGCTTGTGCGGAGCGACGCGTTGAATGAAAATGTCGGCGAAGCTGTCCCGCAAATCGGCAATCAAAAATCGTAAATAGGTGTTGAAATGTCTCATTTTATTATTGAACAGGGAAAAGAGGTCGGGACGGAGGTCACGGTTCCGGCGTCTGGAATGAAATTTGGTCGTTCGCCAGCCAACGATTTGGTGCTCGAAGACGAGGGGGTCATGCTCTTCCATGGCCGTTTCTTCTTTAAATCCGATGGCACATTGTGGGTGACGGACTTTGGGGCCGGCGAAAAAACCACAGTCGGCGGGATTCCGGTCGATGAGTATGCGCTCAAGGTGGGCGATCTCGTTGAAGTGGGGAATACCGATTTTCGGATGATCAGCACGCAACCCGCCACAGCGGACGAATCCGCAGCATCGAAGCATAGAGATGGGGAGATCGATCTGGGGTTCAAAGGCGGGAAAAGGGTTGGTTCGGCGCAGCAACCGGAGTCGTCGTCGGGACCGTTGAAAAGCACGTTATTGCCCCGGATCATGCAGGTGGGTGTGCTCCTGCTCATTTTGGTGGTTTTGCTTATTGTGGTGCCCTCGTTGATGGAGCTCTCGAAGGATGGCACAGGGACGGTGCAGAAAAAGCAGTTGCTCTCGCTCTCCTATGAGCGGGTGCAGGCGGATCAACAGAATATTTTCCGCTACGCTCTTGAACTGGATGAAGCCGGCCGCTTCTCGATTATTATCGACGACCTGAAAAACAACCGCCACGTCCAGAAGAGCAAGCAGCTTTCCAAGACCATGCTTTTGCAACTTTCCAACAGCATCGAAGATGCCGGATTCTTTCGGGTGGACTCGGACTATGCCGGTGCCGCCGAAGGGCAGTACGACCTCTATGATATTGCCGTGCAGCGCAACCGCCGCTTCCACCACATCAAGGTGCTCAACCGGAATCCGCCGAGGGGGATCAGGCGCACTGTTTCGGCGATCGAAGACTTTGCCCTCAGTGAGCTGGGTATCCCCTTCACCATGTTCAAGGACAACGACGAACTCATGCATTATGCCACGCAGTCCGTCAGTCGGGGTAAAGCGAGCTACGCGGAGCGTGCTGTGAAATACCGGAACCTCGCCATCTCGATCAAGCACTTTAAAGAGGCGATGCTCTACCTCGAAACCATCGAACCCAAACCCCCGCTCTATGCCGAGGCCGAACGCGGGCTGGGTCTTTCTGAAGTTGAGCGGGACACGCGCTATAAGGATCATATGTTCAGCGTAGATCGCGCGCTGGCCCTGAAGGATTGGGAGGCGGCTCGCAAATCCCTCCGCATCCTGGTTGAACTCGTTCCCGACCGTTCCGATGACCGGCATGGAATAGTGAGTGATAAGTTGCTGAATGTGGAGCAACACCTACGATAGGTTTTTACGATGAAAATTTTTAATAGTCTAAAAAAATCAACCGGCCTCCCCCTCGGGATGCTGATCGCCGTCGTGTCCATTTCCGGGTGCGACCTAAACATCCCCGGCGGCAAGGGAAGCCTTTCCATCACCTCCTCGCCAGAGCGTGCAGAAGTGTTCATCAATGGGATCTCTCAAGGGGAAACCCCCATCAGGGTGGGGGGGCTTGCGGCAGGCGACTATATGGTTGAGCTACACAAGGAAGGCTACACCCGCACCTACAAAAGCATCAGCCTGCTCGAAGGGCAGGAGATGGAACTGGATATTAAGCTGAACAAGATCACCGGCCTGTTGCTCGTTGATTCCAACCCGCAGGGCGCGGACATCATCATGGACGGAGTTTCCAAGGGAAGCACCCCGCAGCTGCTGACCGATCTTCCGATGGGGAGCTACCAGATTGAGTTTCGCTCCTCCACTCTGCTGCCGCGCACCATGACCGCTAAGTTGGAGAGCCGTTCTCCCGTTCTCCTCTTTGCCGAGCTCATCTCGAACACGGCACGATTGACCCTCAGTTCGTCGCCGGACGGTGCCGAAGTGCGTATTGATGGCAACCTGGTCGGAACAACCCCGGCAACGATCAATGATGTCCAGGCCGGAAAATCCGAGTTGAAGATTTCAAAGCGCGGCTACCGCTCCTATGTAAAAACCATGACCTTCGAGGCCACCAAGCCCTACAAGATTTCCGCCACCCTCGACGCCCTTCCTTCAGGGCTCACGGTGATTACCACGCCCGAGGGCGCGAAAATCATGATCGATAAGAAGCTCGTGGGGGTCTCACCGATCACCCGTTCCGACCTCAATGAAGGCGCACACAACATTACGGCAGTCCTTGAAGGATACGCCTCCCAAACCCAAACCATCCAACTTGAACCCGATACTAACGATAGTGTTGAATTCAGCCTCGTCAAAGACAGCGGAACGCTGGTGGTGGATACGGAGCCGGCTCATGTGGAGATCTATGTGGATGGAAAACTTCTGGCAACCACCCAGCCGAAGGGAAGTATGGATACACTTTCCCGACCTGTACGCATTATGCTCAAGGCTGGGGGCGACCACCAAGTCCAGTTTGTCCGCGAAGGATTTGTGTCGTCCTCCATTAAGGTGCGCACGGAAATCGATCAGGTCGTCACACGCCACGAGGTGCTCAAGCGCATCTTTGTCTACGACACCAGGATCACTACCGATTCGGAAATCATCAAATGCCGCCTCGAATACAAACTGCCCAATGGCGATATCTACTATGAGCGCTACCCCGGTGTGTTTGACACCGCCAAGGCCGCCGATATCCGCGACGTGCAGCCTATCGCGATTGACGATAAAAGCAATCGTGCTGCCCGCCGCCTAATCGAGGAAAGCAAGGAAGCCGTCCCGAAATAGAACAGGATCGTCTGGAAGGGCACTACGGCAAGGGATTTAAATTGAGAAATCGGCAGTTCTTAAGTGGCGTTTTTAAAAAGTAGGACAGGCTTCCCGCCTGTCTTCGGTGGATAGGCTTTGCGTACGCCTCGCGATCTTGGATCGCGGCTACACGGCGAACCGTAACATTCAGGGCTGATGATTGAAACGTGATTCCCTTTCGGCAAAAAGGGTTTGAAGCTGCTCTCCCGCATTTAAATTGGAAAGGGTGCCTGCCGCAGTTTCGAGCACGCAGTAGGTTTGGTTTGGAGCGAGGGCCATCTGCCAGGGGCGCAGGTTGCGGGTAATCTTCAGTACGCGCAGATCG